>NZ_JBEOVG010000095.1:0-35709 GCF_040295345.1 Actinosynnema sp. NPDC002837 | reverse complement strand
TCTCCCCCGCCCGCTCTTGCGTAGTGCGCCCCCGGGGCGGGCGGGGGCTGCCCGCGCGGGGGGCGCCCGGCCGGGGGGGGGGGCGCGCCCCCCCCCACACCCCCCGCCGCGGCCCGTGCGGAACAGCCGACCAATAACGGGCGAGTTCCGCCTGCCTTGAGAGCGAGTCAGAAAAAGGGCATTGCCGCAATCCTGGGCGACGTGCATACTTGGACCACGCCGAGAGAAGAAGGGTCGAAACCATGACGAGCACGTGGAAGCGGGGTTCGCAGCGCAGGTGTCAACGCGCCGCGATCGTCGCCGGGTGCCCGTCCTCCGACCAGCAGATGTCGGCGTCGCACTGGCACCACATGCACCTGAGCTGCGCGGACTCCCCGCCCTGACCGGATCCGGTCACGTGGACAGGGAGCCGCCCATCGGGGAACCGATCCGGGCGGCTCTGCTATTTCCCGCACCTGGATCAGTTATCCGTGGTGGCGCGCTTGGGAAGCGGAACGGCCTCCAAAACCGTTGCCCGAGGGTTCGACTCCTTCCGCCACTGCCGAATTCCGCCCATTCCTGGACCGGAATGTTCGTTGACAACTCCACAGCGGAGCAGACATGTATTCACGCGCCTCGCCCTGGCCGGGGAGAGGCGCGCGGCACCGGGCGACCGCGCACGCGGTTCCCGGCGCACCCGCCCTTGTAGCCCAACGGAAGAGGCAACGCGTTCAGGACGCGTCGAGTCCAGGTTCGAATCCTGGTGGGGGCACGCACGATCCCGGTTGGTGTAGTCGGCAGCACGGCGGATTTTGGATCCGTCCAGCCCAGGTTCGAGCCCTGGACCGGGAGCCGCCGAGCACCGGCTCGGTGCCCGTTGGTCCAGTCGGCATGGACACCGCGTTCTGACCGCGGAGACCGAGGTTCGAACCCTCGACGGGCAGCGCAGGAACACCAGGCAGCACGATCACGTCCCGTGGCTCAGCAGGCAGAGCACCCGCCGACCGGCGGAAGGCCCAGGTTCGACTCCTGGCGGGACGGCTGTGACCGAGGCCGAAGCAGACGAGGCGCCAGATTGTGACTCTGGTCGAAGCCGGTGCGAGTCCGGTCGGTCACCCCAACCACCACCGCGCCGGGAGCGCTCGGTGTGGTGGCGACGCGCGTGGCCCGGTGGCCACCCGGAGCTCATATCTCCAGGTTCCCTGGTTCGACCCCAGGACGCGCGACCGGATCGACGGCCCGCCACCGGTGGGCCGACGATCATCCGGCCCACGTCACGACGGTCGTGAGGCGGCCTGCAAAGCCGTCGACTTCCGGGTTCGACTCCCGGGTGGGTCTCGTCACCCTCCTGCTCCGCCGTGGGGTGCGCCATCGTTCCCGGGTCAGAACTCGACCTTGATGTGACGTCCCATCAGGATGCTGCGCTCGGCGCCGACTGCTTCGCGGAGAGCACGGCGAGCAGGCCGACCGCGCGCGCTCGGCCTCGTCGAGCTGCAACGCCCGGCTCACCGCGTCCAGCACGCTCGCCGAGGTGCCGGACAGGTTCCCGCGTTCCAGGCGCACGTAGTGGTCGATGGACACCCCGGCGAGCAGCACCACCTCCTCCCGGCGCAGCCCGGCCACGCGCCGGTTGCCGCCGTAGGCGGGCAGTCCGGCCTGGTCAGGGGTGATGCGCGCCCGCCGCGAGCTGAGGGACTCGCGGACCTCGGCGCGGTGGTCGGGGCGGCCCATGACCCCAGGGCAGGTCGCCGGGACGTGCTGGAGGAGGTAACGCCAGAACCCCGGACGACCGGCGCTCCCCCACGGTCGGGCGACCGATAGCCGGGCAATAGGACGGGGTAAGCGGCGGCGGGCAGGTTGGTCTTGATGGCACAACGAGAGAGGGGGTCGCCGATGAGCGCGGATGCCGGGGTCACGGCGATGGGGATCGACCACGTCCGGCTCAGCTACCTCTACCTCGACCAGGGCGACCTCGACGGGTACGCGTCGCTGTTCGCGGCCGACGCCAGGATCGTGCGGCCCGGTGAGCGGGTGCTGCCCGCCCAGGTCGAGTCCGGGCACGCCGGGCTGAGCGTCGGCAATCACGTGGTGGAGGAGGTGTTCGGCGTCGACGACCGGGTCACCGTGACCGGGCGGCTGACGCACCGGGCGACGGGTCGGGAGGTGGGCTTCGCGGACGTCTTCGCGTTGTCCGAGCACGGCTTGCTGCGGTTCCAGAAGACCTACTTCTTCATCGCGCCGGGGTAGCGGACGGGGTGGTGGCGGCGCGGCCCCGCCGGTGGGACCGACTGCCGAAGGCCCGTTGGTCCTGTCGGACGAGCGGGCCGGTGAGGTTCGAGCACGACGGTGACACCGGCGCTCACCGCGAGTTACCGTGATCACGCGGTCGACTTGGGGAGTAGCAGTGGGTTTGCCAGCGCGATTACCGGAAACCGGTGTGGTCTACCGCGTCCTCGGGCCCCTGCACGTCTCCAGCGGGACCGACGGTGACGTGAAGATCCCGCCGGGGCGGCAGCAGGTGGTGCTCGCCATCCTGCTGCTGGAGGCCAACCGGGTCGTCGGCGTCGACACGCTGGTCGACGCGATCTGGAACGACGCACCGCCCGCGACCGCGCGCACGCAGGTGCAGATCTGCGTGTCGGCGCTGCGCGGCACCCTGATCCGGGCCGGGCGCGGCGAGGCCATCGCCACCAAGCCGCCCGGCTACCTGCTGCGGGTCGCCGAAGGGGAGCTGGACCTGCACCTGTTCGCCAGGTTGACCGCCGACGCCGAGGAGGCGATCCGGGTCGGTGACCGGGTGGTGGCGTCCACGTTGTTGCGCCAGGCCCTCGGGCTGTGGCGCGGGCCCGCGTTGGGCGGCACCACCAGCCGCGCCCTCAACGCCCGCGCGGCCAAGCTGGACGAGGACCGGCTCGCCGCCTTGGAGATGTCGCTGGACCTGGAGCTGGCCGCGGGCCGCCACCACCACCTGGTCGGCGAGATCAGCGCCCTGGTGGCCCAGCACCCGCTGCGGGAACGCCTGCGCGGCCAGCTCATGCTCGCGCTGCACCGGTCGGGGCGGCAGGCCGAGGCGTTGGAGGTGTACCGGGTCGCGCGCGACCTGCTGGTGGACGAGCTCGGCCTGGAGCCGGGTGACGAGCTGCGCCGGCTGGAGGGCGCCATCCTCGCCGGCGACCCCGGCCTGCTGGTCTCGACGCCCGAGCCCGAGGTGCCGGCGCAACGCGCGCCGGAGACCACCGCGCCGTTCCAACTGCCGGCGGACATGGGCGACTTCACCGGTCGCGCCCGGCTGATCGCGCGGGCCGAGGAGCTGCTGACGGGTCCGCAACGCGCGACGCGGGTGCTGGCGCTGGTGGGCAAGCCGGGCGTGGGCAAGAGCGCGTTGGCCGTGCACCTCGCTCATCGCGTGGTGGAGGAGCACTTCCCCGACGGTCAGCTGTACTGCGACCTCGCGGGCACCCGGGCCGCGCCCGCCACGGCGGCCGACGTGCTGGGGCGGTTCCTGCGCGCGTTGGGCATCCCGGGTTCCTCGATCCCCGACGCCGCCGACGAGCGGGCCGAGATGTACCGCCAACTCGTGGCCCGCAAGCGGATGTTGATCGTGCTGGACGACGCGGCGGCCGAGGGCCACGTGCAGGCGTTGCTGCCGGGCAGCGGCACGTGCGCGATGATCGTGACCAGCCGGGCCAGGCTGACCGGTCTGCCCGGTGCGCGGGTGCTCGAGGTCGACGTGCTCGAGCACGACGAGGCGATGGACATGCTGGCCACGGTGATCGGCCCGGAACGGGTGGACGCCGAGCCCGCCGCGGCGACCGCGCTGATCCGGCTGGTCGGCGGGTTGCCGCTGGCGCTGCGGATCGTGGCCGCGCGGCTGGCCGCCCGCCGCCAGTGGTCGTTGGCGTGGATGCTGGAGCGGTTGTCCGACGAACGCCGCCGGCTGGACGAGCTGGCGCACGGCGAGATGGTGGTCCGGGCCAGCCTGGCGCTCACCTACGACGGCCTCGGCCCGGACGCGCGGCGGCTGCTGCGCCTGCTGGGCCTGCTCGACGGCCTGAGCTTCCCCACCTGGGTGGCCGCCGCGCTGCTGGACGCGGACCTGTACCGGGCGGCGGACCTGCTGGAGCTGCTGGTCGACGCGCAGATGCTGGAGATCGTGGCCATCGACCTCGACGGCAGCCCGCGCTACAAGTTCCACGACCTGATCCGGTTGTACGCCCGTGAGCAATTGGAGCGGCACGCCGAGCAGGACGCGCCCGAGGACGCGTTGGCACGGGTGTCGGGCGGTTGGCTCGCGCTGGCCGAGGAGGCGCACGCGCGCATCTACGGCGGTGACTTCACCGTGCTGCACGGTGGTGCGCCGCGCCGTCGACTGCCCCGGTCCTCTGTGGACCGGTTGCTGGCCGACCCGGTGGCGTGGTTGGAGGCGGAGCACCGCAACCTGTGCTCGGCGGTCGAGCTGGCCGCCGCCGGCGACCTGGTCGAGCTGTGCTGGGACCTCGCGGTCACGTTGGTGACGTTGTTCGAGGCGCGCTGCTACTTCGACGACTGGGAGCGCACGCACGAGCGGGCGCTGGCGGTGGTGCGCGCGGCCGGTGACCGGCGGGGCGAGGCGGCGTTGCTGTGCTCGCTGGCGTCGTTGCGGCTGAGCCGGTCGCGCGGGCACGACGTGGCCGACCTGCTTGACCCGGCGCTGGCGCTGTTCGAGGAGCTGGGCGAAGTCCTGGGTGTCGCGATGGTGCGGCGCAACCTGGCGCTGGCGCACCACCGGCGCGGCGACGCGGAGCGGGCCGAGCCGGAGTACCTGGCCGCGCTGGACGGGTTCCGCCAGTCGGGCGACCCGGTGGGGCAGGCGTACGTGCTGACGCAGCTCGCGCAGATCGACGTGCGCAACGGGGCGGAGGAGCAGGCCGGAGGTCGGCTGCGCGAGGCGTTGGGCATCTGCCGGGAGGTCGGCAACCGGCGGGTCGAGGTGCAGGTCCGCTACCGGCTGTGCGACTTGATGGTGCGGCGCGGGGACCACCGGGAGGCCGAAGCGGCGTTGACCGAGCTGCTGGACGGTGTCCGGGAGCTGCACGACATCGTGGGCGAGGCGCGGGTGCTCCACCTGCTCTCGGAGGTGAAGCTGGCGCTGGGCGACGGCGCGGGCGCCGAGGAGCTGCTGCGGCGGGCGCTGGAGGTGCACGAGCGGGCGATGGACCACGCCGGCGCGGCGGAGACGTGCACGGAGCTGGCGTTGGTGCTGGCCGGCCGGGGTGACCGGGTGCAGGCCGCCGACCTGCTGGACCGGGCGATCGCGGTGTTCACCGAGCGGAACATGACCGCGTCCCGGGAGCGCGCCGCTCAGGCGTTGGCGGCGCTCGGGGTGGGCTGAACCGGATCACAGCGCGGTCTGCGTCGGACCCCACGGCGTGTCGTCGGACGTCGGACCCCACGGGGTGTCGTCGGAAGTCGGACCCCACGGGGTGTCGTCGGAGGTCGGGCCCCAAGGGGTGTCGTCGGACGTGGGGCCCCACGGGGTGTCGTCGGAGGCGGTCGTCGTCGGGCCCCAGGGCGTGTCGTCGGCGTGGGCGGCGGTGGCGCCGAGGACCGGGAAGAGCACGATTGCGGCGATCGCGGTGGCGGTGGCGAAGGTCTTGGTGATGTTCATTTCGGGGCCTCTTCCCGGTCGGTTCCTGCTGTTGGAACCGACGTTAGGAATGCTCACCATCGCGGCCTTATCGTGCCGCGATGGAGGCATTATCGCGGCTGAATAGAGATCACCCAGAAGCCGCTCAAACCCACCTTGACCTGCACGTCCATCTAGGCGGCCGTAGTTGCCGCCCCTTTCGCGAATGTGTTGTGGGGCGCGGCGGGACCTGTTCCCGTGGTGCGATCCACCGATACCGGGGCGCCCAGTTCCCGACAAGCCGCGCGAATCTCGTCGACTTTCGCGTCGTGGTCCGGGTCGGTGCGCGACACCAGCACGCCGACCATCGTGCCGCTGTGCGCGACGACCACGCCGAGGGCGTCCGCGTCCCGGCTGATCGCGGTCAGCGGTTCGAGCAGGCGCTTGTGGCAGCGGCGCTGGTTCAGCTCGGCGCTGCGGGTGGCCACCCTTCCGACCGCCGCCAGGTCGCCCCGCGCCAGTGCCGCGGCGACGTCGTCGAGCAGCACGCCGTACTCGCGGCGCTCGGCGGCGGTGATCGCCGGACGGGTGGTGTTGAAGTCCACGGTGTCCACCTGGCCGCCCTCGTCCACGCCGATCACGGTCAGCGGCGGCGGCGCGCCCAGCGCCCGGCACAGCGCCACGCGGCGGTGGTGGAACGCGACGATGCCGGGGTGCATCAGGCCGTCGGTCGGCTCGACGCCGCGCAGCAGCAGTTCGGTCTCCCTCGGTCCCACGACGCGTCCCAGCGCGTCGCCGACCGCCCGCACGGTGGCCACGAGGTCGGCCGAGGAACTGGCCATGCCCTTGCCCTCGGGCAGGTCGCTGGCGATCTCCAGCGTGCCGCCGAACCGACCCGCGCCGAACCGGTCCAGGGCCGACCGCGCGACGAACGCGGACTTCCGCTTGTGCTCGGGCGACACGCGCAGCTCGGACGAGTCCGGGAACAGCGTGATCCGCGCGGTGGACCAGCGGGCGATCGGCAGCGTCACCAGGAAGTCCTCACCCGACCCGGGCAGCGCGCCCTGCAACAGCTCGCCGAAGGTGCCGAAGGACACCCCGGTGCCCTGCCGCACCTCGACCGACGTGCCCCTCCGCGTCGCCGTCATCCCCTTGGTCACGACCCATCACCACCCTGTGCTCGGTTCGTCGTCATGTCGGTCGGTCGTGCCCGGTCGAAGTCGGTCACGGCGTGGGCCTGCCGAGCAGGCGCAGCACGTCGTCGGCGGTGTCGGCCACGTCGAGCATCCTCACCTGGGCGCTGGTGGCGAAGTCGTCCGCCTCCGCCTGCGCCAGCAGCGCCACCAGCGGGTCGAAGAAGCCCCGCCGGTTGACCAGCACGATCGGCCGGGCCAGGCCGCGCGCCTGCTCCAGCGCCATCAGCTCGGCCAGCTCGCGCAGGACCTCCACGCCGCCCGGCAGCACGACGAAGCCGTCGGCGAGCCGGTGCACCAGCTTGATCCGCTCGTCCTCGGTGCGGACGGCTTGCAGCACCGTGCCGCCGACCTTCGGCACACCGCCGCCCAGCGAGGACAGCGGCACCACGTTGTTCACCGGACTGCCCGCGGCGTGCGCGGTGCGCACCAACCGGCCGAGCACGCCGACCGGGGCGCCGCCGCACACCACCCCGAGCCCGACGGCGCCGAACCGCGCGCCCAGCTCGGCGGCGAAGGACAGGTACTGCCCGCCCGCGCCCTCCTCCGTGCCGCACAGCACCCCGACCCGGCGCACCGGCGGGCGCAGGGACAGGTCCAGCACCTCGGCCGTCAGCACCGCAACACCGGCTCGATCCGGCATCGCCACCACCGTCCTCTCCTGTGGGCCGCCGTCCCGCCGAAGCGAAGACGTCGCCGCCATCGATGTCCTATCGCCGGGCACGGCGGTCACCGGCCCGAGGTCGCGGTGCGCAGTGCGCGCGGCTCGGAGGCGCGCGCGGCGGGAAGGGCGAGCACCACGCCCATCCCCCGGTCTTGCGCGCGACGGGGCGCGTGCACCCGTCGTGGCCGCGCGCCCTCGGTCGGCCGTTGCCGCGCGAACGCCACGACCAGGCCGCCGACGTGGCAGGTCAGTCCGCCGTCGGGGGCGCGTTCCAGCTCGAACAGGCCGGCGTCGACCAGTTCGGCGAGCGCGTCGTCGGCCTCGTCGGGGTGGGTGTCCAGCAGCGCGGCGCACAGCGTGCCGGGGAACTCGACCGGTCCGGGTCCGAGCACGCCGATCCGGCGCAGCAGGCGGCGGGCCACCGGGCTCAGGCGGGCGTGCGGGGTTTTCAGCGCCTCTTCGACGTCCCGGGCGAGCTCGCGCCAGCCGTCGCCCGCGGTGAGGCGGGCGGTCTGGGTCGCGACGGGCCAGTGCGGGCGGGCCGCCAGGCGCGCGCCGGCCAGGCGCAGCGCGAGCGGGTCGCCGCGGCACTCCTCGGCCAACCGCAGGACGTCGTCCTGCTGCGCTCCCGCGCGTTCCGCGCCGATCACGGCGGTGACCAGGCGTGCGCCTTCGCCGGCGCTCAGCGGGCCGGTCGTGACGTGCCAGGCGCCCACGAGCGTGGTCAGCCCGCGCCTGCTGGTGACGATGACGGCGCAGGTCGGGCTGCCCGGGAGGAGCGGTGCGACCTGCCGTTCGTCCGCCGCGTCGTCCAGCACGACCAGCACCCTGCGGTCGGCGGTCAGGTCGCGGTAGAGGTCGGTGCGCTCGTCGGTGCTCGGGGGGATCGACGGCTCGGGCACGCCCAGGGCGCGCAGGAAGCGGGCGAGCGCGTGGGCCGGGTCGACGGGGTCGGCGCCCGCGCCGTGGAGCCGGACGAACAGCTGGCCGTCGGGGTAGTCCTCGCGCAACCCGTGGGCCGTGTGCACGGCGAGTGCCGTCTTGCCGCTCCAGGCCCGGCCGCCCACGGCCACCACGCGGGTGCCCGGGTCGGTGGTGGGTGGGGCGAGCAGGTCGCGGACGCGGGTGAGGAGGTCGGTGCGGCCGGTGAAGTCGCGGCTGGTCGGTGGCAGCAGGTGCGGCACGGCGCGGCGGGTGACGGCGCCGGGGCCACGACCGGGGCCGGGGCCGGGGCCTGGATCAAGGCCCGGCATCGAGCCGGGACCGGGGTCGGGAGAGGAGCCGGAGCCGGAGCCGGAGCGAGCGTCCAAGGCGGGACGGGCACGCGAGTCGGGACCTGCACCCGGGCCGGAGCGGACACCGGAACTGGAGCCGACGCCGGAGCCGGAGCGGGTGCCCGAGTCTGGACGGGCGGCGGGGGTGAGGCTGGCGGGGGCGCTGCGATTGGACATCGCGGGGGCGGCGGTGGGGGTCCGGTCGGGGTGGGCGGCGGGGTCGGCGCCGGCGAGGATCGCCCGTTGGACGCGGGACAGCTCCTCCCCCGGCTCCAGGCCGAGCTCGTCGACCAGCAGTCGGCGGCCGTCCTGGTAGACGTCCAGGGCCTCGGCTCGCCGGCCGGCCCCGTGCAGGGCCGTCATCATCTGCGCGCGCAGCCGCTCCCGGAACGGGTTGGCCGCCACCAGTTCCGCCAGTTCCCCGATCAGGTCCGGCCGGGGGCCGAGCGGCAGCTGGACGTCGACGTGCTCCTCCACCACCGAGATCCGCCGGTCGGCGAGCGCGGTCCGGGCCGCGTCGACCAGCGTGCCGTTCACGCCGTCCAGCGGCCGTCCGCGCCACAGCGCCAGCGCCTCCCGGAAGTGCGCCACGGCGGCCCGGGGATCGTCACCGGCGGCGGCGAGGCGGGCGCGGGTCACCAACGCGTCGAACGCCAGCAGGTCGAGCTGGTCCTCCCGGCAGCGGATCAGGTAGCCGGGGGTCTGGCGGACCACGACGTCCGGCAGTCCCGCGCCGTGCAGCGCGCGCCGGATCGCGGACACGCAGATCTGGATCTGCTCACGCGCCGTGGACGGCGGCCTGGTGTCCCACACGGCGTCCACCAGCCGGTCCACCGCGACGACCCGGTTGGCCTGCAACAGCAGCATGGCCAGCACCGCCCGCTGACGCGGCGGGAACGCCAGGCCGGCCGCGTCCAGCGGGCCGAGAATCCGGAAAATCATGTCTGCGAACCCCCGGGTCGATTTCACCGAGCTGCTTGCGGACTGACCTTCGTCGCCCTTTTTATCCCGCCGCTATCGCGGACTTAACGGTCGCCCCGTTGCCCTCGCGATAGCACGGCGATAAGCCGCCTTCTTAGCGTTCCGCTCATCAAGATGCCAGGTGGGACCCTATGCAGGAGGTGGCGGGATGTCCGTCGAAACGATCGGCACAACCGTCCTGGAGGTCTTCCGGGACGTGCTGAAGAACAGCGAGCTCGGCGAGGACACCGATTTCTTCGAGGCCGGCGGTGATTCCCTGCTGGCGATCGACGCGATCCAGCGGATCGGCCAGGACGTCGGCCTCGACCTCGACCCCGTGGTCATCTTCATGTACCCGACGCCGGCGAGCTGCGCCGGCGCCGTCGCGGACCTCGGGTAAGCGCCGATGACCTCCGTCGTCACGGGCCGGCGCCCGCCGGCCCCACAACCCGCCCCGGCACCCCAATCGCCAGCACCACGACCCGCGGCCTCACGAGCGGCGCCCGTGACCGACGGCTTCCGGTGGTGGCCGGAGCTGATCGTGCGCGGGGCGGGCTTCGCCGCTTCCGGCGTGCTCGACCTGGCCGACCCCGAACTGGGCGGGCACGCCGACGAAGCGGTCGCCGCCGGGGACGACCCCGCCGCGTGGCAGCGGTTCCGCGAGCGGTTCGAGGCCGCCACCACCGCGATGGGGCAACGGCTGCGCGACATCGCCGCGTCCCCGCTGTTCCAGCACGCGGTGACCTGGCAGAACCACAGCCTGCTCCCGCTGGCCGTCGAACCGTTCCTGCGCCGCCCGGCCACCGAGTCGCGCAACTCCAAGAACCGGCAGCGCGAGGAGCTGATCGCCTCCTACTGGCAGCGCTACTGCCTGAAGAACGACTCGATCGGCTTCTTCGGACCGGTCGGCTGGGCACGGTGGGACGACCGCCCGCACAGCGAGGTCGTCGTCGGCGACCGGCTGGTGCGCCGGTCCACCGTGTTCTTCGAGAGCTGGGCGGTCGACCGGCTGGCCGAGGTCGTCGGCGCCACGCCGGGGCTGCGGCCCTGGCTCGCGCCCCGGCGGATGCCCTACCTGCGACTGGTCGGCGATCGGGTCGAACTGCCGATGGGCGCCCCGGTCGACCTGAACCCCCTCCAGGCACGGGTGCTGCGCGCCTGCGACGGGGTGGCGCGGGCCCGAGACCTCGGCGGTGACGAGGTCGCCGAGGTGCTGGCCGACTTCGCCCGCCGGCGGTGGATCACCTGGAAGATCGACCTGCCGGTGACGCCGTTCCCCGAACGGGCACTGCGCGCGGTGCTGGAGCGGGTGGACGACGAAGATCTGCGCGACGCCTGCCTGGCACCGCTGGACCGGCTGGAGGCGTGCCGGGAGGCCGTCGCCCGAGCGGGCGACGCGACCGCGTTGACCGAGGCGCTGACCGCGGCCGACCGGGTGTTCCACGAGCTGACCGGCGCGGACGGGCGGCGTCACGGCGGTCAGGCCTACGGCGGCCGCACGCTGATGTACCAGGACTGCGCCCGCGACCTGGACGCCGTGTTCGGCCAGGACCTGATGGCCGCGGTCGAGCCGGTGGAGCTGCTGGCCCGGGGCTGCCGCTGGTTGTGCGCGCAGGCCGCCGACACGGCGCGCGCCACGCTGCTGGAGGTCTACCGCCGCGTCGGCGGGCCGTGCGCCCTGTCCGACCTGTGGGCGGCGGCCCTGGGCCCGCTGCGCCGGGACGTGACGGCGGCGGTGGACGCGGCCCGCGTCGAGTACGCGGCGCGCTGGGCGGACGTCCTCCGCCCGCCGCCGGGCGCGACCGAGGTGCGCCGCTCGCACGCCGAACTGCTGCCCGCGGTGCGCGCCGCGTTCGACGTGCCGGGACCGGGCTGGAGCGCCGCGCGCTACCTCAGCCCCGACCTGATGATCTCGGCGACCGACCTGGACGCGGTGCGCCGCGGCGACTTCCAAGTGGTCGTCGGCGAGATCCACCTGGCGATGAACAGCCAGCGCAGCAACTGCTTCGTCACCCAGCACCCGGAGCCTGCCGACCTGCTGCGGCACGTCGACGCGGACTTCCCGCGACCGCGGCTGCTGCCCGCCCCACCGCGCAGCGGCCCGGTCCGCCGGTCCACCCGCACCCAGTCCGCGCTCACCCGCGACGCCGACCGGCTGGTCGAGTTCCACCACCACACCGTCCCCGCCGACCGGCCGGGGCTGCTCCCCAGCAGCGCGATCACCGTGCACGAGGACCACGACGGCCTGGTCGCGGTGCTGCCGGACGGCACGCGGCACGACCTGCTCGACGTGTTCTCCGAGGTCCTGATGGACGTGGTGCTCAACGCGCACAGCCTGTTCGCCGGGCACGCGCACGTGCCGAGGGTGGTCGTGGACCGCGCCGTGGTGCAGCGCGAGACGTGGCGCTTCCCGGCGGCCGAGGTGCCGTTCGCGTCCGAGAAGGACGAGGCCCGCCGGTTCGTCGCGGCCCGCGCCTGGCGGGAGGCCGCCGGCCTGCCGCCGCGGGTGTTCGCCAAGGCGGGCTCCACCGACAAGCCGGTGTACGTCGACTTCGACAGCCCGGTGCTGGTGAACGTGCTGGCCAAGATGCTGCGCGGCGCCGCACCCGACCAGCTCCTCGGCTTCACCGAACTGCTGCCCGACCTGGACCACCTGTGGCTGGTGGACCAGAACGGCGACCGCTGCACGTCCGAGCTGCGCTTCGCGATGGTCGACCGGCTCGGCGCGCCCGATGGACAGGAGGCCCCGTGACCACAGTGCTGCCGGCTCCGGGCGCGATCGCGGACGACGTCCCGCTCGCCCGACCGGACCACCTGACGCTCGGCGGCGGCTGGCGCTGGTCGCCGCACGTGATCGCGCGCGGCGCGGGTTTCCCCGCCGACGGCGTGCTACGGCTGCGGGCGCCGGCGCTGCTCGACCGCGCCGACGACCTGGCCGGCGCCGCGCCGGACGACCCGCGGTGGAGCGGGTACCGCGCCGCGTTCGACATCGCCGCCCGCGCCGGCGGGGTGGAGTTGCAGCGGGTGGCCGCCGACGGCGAGTTCCGCCGCGCGGTGGCCTGGCAGAACCACCGGCTGATCGACGGCGCCCTCGCGCCGTTGCTGCGCTGGCGGTCCGACGAGGAGCCGCGCAACGCCAAGCACCGTGCCAGGGAGGAGCTGATCGCGTCCTACTGGCAGCGCTACTGCGTGAAGAACGACTCGATCGGGTTCTTCGGTCCGGTGCTGTGGGCGACCGCGGTCGCCGAGGCGGACACCCGGCTGCGGCCGGGGCCCGGTCTCACCCGGAGCATGGAGGTCTACTTCGAGCCGTGGGCGGTCGACCGGCTCGCCGACGTGGTGCAGGCGTTGCCCGGCCTGCGGACCTGGCTGCGCCCGCGGCGCAACGCCTTCCTGAAGCTGGACGGGGACGTGGTGTCGCCGCCCGGTGGCAAGCCGGTCGCGTTGAGCGCGGCCGAGGCGTCCGTGCTGCGCCTGTGCGACGGGCGCACCCGGGTCCGCGACATGCCCGCCCTGCTCACCGAAGCGTCCACTGTGGACTCGGTGGTCGCGGTGCTGGACGGCTTCGCCAAGCGCCGCTGGGTGAGCTGGAAGCTGGACGTGCCGGTGTCCAAGTGGCCCCTGCGCGAGCTGCGGGCGTTCGTCGAGGGCGTGTCCGACGACGCGCTGCGGGAGTCCGCCGCGCGGCTGCTGGACCGGCTGGACGCCGGGCGGGCCGGGTTGCAGGCCAAGGTCGACGCCGGGGCCGACGAGGTCACCGCCGCCCTGCTCGACCTGGACGCCACGTTCACCGAGCTGACCTCCGGGCCGTCCACCCGCAACGCGGGCCAGGCCTACGGCGGCCGGACGCTGGTCTACGCCGACTCCCGCCGGGACGCCGACCTGACCATCGGCACGACCGTGCTGGCCGCGGCGGAACCGGTGCGGCTGCTCGCGGACAGCGCGCGGTGGTTCTGCGCCGAGGTCTCCGCGGGCGTGCGGCCCGCGCTGGACGAGGTGCACCGGTCGTTCGACACCGCCGCCCCGGTCGACTTCGCGGCGTTCTGGGTGAAGTCGCTGGTGCCGCTGCGCTCGGCGATCAACCGCGCGGCCGACGCCACCGCCGCGGAGTTCCGCCGCCGGTGGGCCGAGGTGCTGCGGCTGCCCGAGGGCGAACGGCGGGTGCGCCGGGCGTTCGCCGACCTGCTGCCCGCCGTGGGCGCGGCGTTCGCCGCCGGCGGGCCGGGGTGGTCGGCCGCCCGGCACTTCAGCCCGGATCTCATGGTGGCCGCCCGGGACGCCGACGCGATCAACCGCGGCGAGTTCGAGCTGGTGCTCGGCGAGGCGCACATGGCGATCAACGCCCAGCGCAGCAACTGCCTCGTCAGCCAGCACCCCGACCTGCCCGCGCTGCTCGCGCAGACCGACGAGGAGTTCCCCCGGCCGAGGCTGTTGCCCGTGCTGCCCAAGGGCAGCCTGCCGCGCCTGTCGATCCGCACGCACCCCGGGTTCGTGCGGGACCGCGACTTCCTGCTGGAGACCACGCACCACACCGTGCACGCCGACCGGCCCGGCCTGGTCGCCGCGCGCGACGTCGCGGTGGTGCGGGTGGCGGGCGGACTGGCGCTGCGCCTGCCCACCGGCGAGGTGTTCGACGTGCTGGACGCGTTCTCCGAGATCCTGATGGACGCGGTGATCGACCGGTTCAGCCTGTTCGACGACCGCCCGCACACGCCGCGCGTCACCGTCGACAAGGTGGTGCTCAGCCGGGAGAAGTGGCGGGTGCCGAGCGCGTCGGTGCCGTTCGCCAAGTGCAAGGACGAGGCGCTGAGGTTCGTGCTGGCCCGGCGGTGGCGGCGCGAGCTGGGGCTGCCGGAGCAGGTCTTCGTGACGCCGGTGAAGGGCGCCAAGCCGGTCTACATCGACTTCGACAGCCCGGTCTACGTGAACCTGCTGGCGAAGTTCGCCCGGCGGGCGGCGGAGACGGGCTCGGTGCTGACCGTCTCCGAGATGCTGCCGCGGCACAACGGGCTGTGGCTGCGCGACGGGGCGGGGCAGCGCTACACCTCCGAGCTGCGGCTGGCCGCGTTCGACCTGACCGGCGGCGGACCTTCCACCGACGGCGACCGATTCCGGACGGAGGGACCGTGATGGCCGACCAGGTGATGGCCCACCCCGTGATCGCCGACCCCGTGATCGCCGACCCGCCAGCGGGCGGCCCGGCGGCGGGTGCGCTGCCCCGCAACCAGCGGCGGCTGTGGTTCACCCACCAGCTCGACCCCACTGGCGAAGAGCTGCTGGTGCCGTTGGTGCTGCGGTTCTCCGGGCCGCTGGACGTGCCCGCGCTGCGCTCGGCGCTGACCGGGATCGTCGCCCGCCACGAGGTCCTGCGCACCTCCGTCGTCACGGTGCACGACGAGCCGGTCGCGGTCGTCCGGCCGGCCGGCGCGTTCGACCTGGCGGTGACCGCGCTGCCCGAGGGCAGCGAGCTCGGCCCGGCCGTGGACGCCGAGCTGCGCGTGGCGTTCGACCTGGCGGGCGGGTTGCCCATCCGGGCCCGGCTGTTCCGGCTCTCCGCCGAGGAGCACGTGCTGTGCGTGAGCGTGCACCACATCGCGTTCGACGGCTGGTCGGCGGCGGTGTTCCAGGACGAGCTGGCCGCGCTGTACGACGCGCACCACGCGGGCGTCGACCCGGAGCTGCCCGCGCCGCCCGCGCAGTTCCGCGAGGTCGCGCTGGCCGCCGACGAGCAGCTCGCGGTCGGTGACCGGCTGGCCCGCGGCCTGGCGTTCTGGCGCGCCGAGCTGGCCGACGCGCCCGCGTTCGAGCTGCCACCGGACCGGGCGCGGCCCGCCCGCCGCTCGGGTCGCGGCACGACCGCCTCGTTCACCCTGTCCCCGCGCGCCGCCGAGGCGCTCGCCGGGGTGGCGCGCTCCCGGCGGGCGACCCTGTTCTCGGTGCTGCTGGCCGCCGCCCAGGTGTTCTGCCACCGGGTGTCCGGGCGCGGCGACGTGGTCACCGGCACCTCGCTCGCCGAACGCGACCAGGCCGTGCGCAAGAACCTGATCGGGCCGTTCCTGGCCATGTTGGTGCTGCGCAACGACCTGACCGGCAACCCGCCGTTCGCCGAGCTGGTCGGGCGGGTCCGCCGTCGGATGATCGAGGCCTACGCCCACCGGCACGTGCCGTTCGACCTGCTCGTGGAGGAGCTGGCGCCGGAGCGGGACCTCTCGCGCACCCCGCTGTTCGGCGTGCTGGTGGACATCCAGCCCGGCGCGGTGCGGCTGCCCGAGCTGGCCGGCGTGACGACCGGCGCGGTGCCCGTGGCCGGGAAGACGGCGCGCTACGACGTCGAGATCGCCTTCACCACCTGGGCCGACGGCAGGATCGACTGCCGCGTCACCGGTGACGCCGCGCTCTACCGGGCGGACACCGTGCGGCGCTGGGCCCGCCAGTTCGACACCCTGCTGGCGGACCTGGCGCACCGGCCGGAGCAGCGCGTCGACGAGGCCGCGCTGTCCTCGCCCGAGGAGGCGGCCGGGCTGCGCGCGGTCACCGTGCCCGAGCCCGTGCCCTTCCCCGCCCGCACCCTGCACGAGCTGTTCACCGACCAGGCCGCCCGCACCCCCGACGCCTTGGCCGTGATCACGGCGGACGGCGAACGGCTGTCCTACCGGGAACTGGCCGACCGGTCCGACGCGATCGGGCGGGCGCTGGTCGCCCGCGGCGTGCGGGTGGACGACGTGGTGGGCGTGCGCATGGACCGCACGGCTGACCTCGTGCCCGCGCTGCTGGGCGTGCTCAAGGCCGGGGCGTCGTTCCTGCCCCTGGAGACCGACACGCCGCCCGCGCGGGTGGCCAAGCTGCTCACCGGCGCCCGCGCCCGGCTGTGCCTGTCGGATCACGGCCTGCCCGACGCGGGCGTGCCGACCGCGACCCCGGACGAGCTGGTCGACCCCGGTCCGCACGTCGCGCTGCCCGACGTGCACCCGCTCGACCTGTGCTCGGTGTACTGCACGTCCGGGTCGACCGGCGAGCCGAAGCGCGTGGCCAGCACGCACGAGGGCTGGGTCAACCGGATGCTGTGGATGCAGCGCCGGCACGGCCTGCGGCCCGGCGGGACGGTGCTGCACAAGACCACGCTGACCTTCGACGACGCCGCCGTGGAGGTGTTCTGGCCGCTGCTGACCGGCGGTGTGGTGGCGTTGCTCGGCCCCGGGCTGCACCGCGACCCGCGGGCGATCGTGGCCGCCGGCGTCCGGCACGACGCGGCGCACGTCCAGTTCGTGCCCAGCATGCTGGAGTTCTTCGTCGAGGCGGTCACCCCCGCCGACCTGGCCGGCTGGCCGTCGCTGCGCAGCGTGCTGTCCAGCGGCGAGGCGCTGCGCCCGGACCTGGTGCGCCGGTTCCTCGACGTCACGGCCGCGGCGGGCCGGTCGATCAGCCTGGACAACACCTGGGGCGCCACCGAGGTGTCGATCGACTCGACCTTCCACGTCTGCGGTCCCGACGACGTGGGCCCGGACGCCGCCGCCGGCGCCGTGTCGCTGGGCGTGCCGCTGGACAACAACGAGGTGCACGTCCTGGACGAGCACCTGCGGCCGGTGCCGGTCGGCGTGCCCGGCGAGCTGTACCTGGGCGGTGTCGGGCTGGCCCGGGGCTACCTGCACGACCCGCGGCGCACCGCCGAGTCGTTCGTGCCGCACTTCGAACGGCCCGGACAGCGGCTCTACCGCACCGGCGACGTGGGCAGGCTGCGGCCGGACGGGTCCGCGGAGTTCCTCGGCCGCGCCGACGACCAGGTGAAGGTGCGCGGTGTGCGCATCGAACTGGGCGAGATCGAGGCCGTGCTGCGCGAGCACCCCGGGATCGCCGACGCCGTGGCCGCCGTGCGCGCCACCGCCGCCGGTCCGACCGTGGTCGGCTACGTGGTGCCCGCGCCCGGCGCCGCCGTGGGCACGACCGAGCTGCGCGCGTTCGCCGCCGACCGGCTCACCGGGTACGCGGTGCCCGGCGCGCTGGTGGTGCTGGACGCCCTCCCGTTGCTGCCCAACGGGAAGCTCGACCGGCGGGCGCTGCCCGCGCCCGAGCAGGCCGACGTGCCGGCGGCGGAGTTCGTCGAGCCGCGCGACAGCGCCGAGCTCGCCGTGGCCGAGCTGTGGGCCGAGGCGCTGGGCCGGCCGCGGGTGGGCGCGACCGACGACTTCTTCGCGCTCGGCGGGCACTCGCTGCTCGCGATCCGGGTGACCAACGCGATGAGCCGCGCGTTCGGCGTGGCGCTGTCACCGGTGCTGCTGTTCGAGCGGCGCACCGTCGCCGCGGTGGCCGAACGGGTCACCGACCTGGTGCTCGCCGACGTGGACGCGTTGAGCGACCACGACGCGGAACGACTCCTGACCCCCTGACCGCACGAGACCGACGGGAACCACGATGACCACCGAAGCAGTGCGGCCGGGCGAGATGAGCACGGCGAAGCAGCGGTTGATCGAGCAGCGGTTGCGCGGCCGTGCGTCGGCCGGCGCGCCGGACCGGCCGGAGATCCGCCGGCTCACCGGTGACGGGCCGACCGCCCTCTCCCCGGTGCAGCACGGGATGTGGCTGGCCAACCAACTCCTGACCGACAACGCCGTGTACGGCGTCCAGTGGTCGATGTGGCTGCGCGGTGTGGTGGACCGCGGCGCGCTGGCCGCCGCGTTCGCCGCCCTGGCCCACCGGCACGAGGTGCTGCGCAGCGCCTACCCGGAGGGCGAGAACGGCCCCGTGCAGGTGCTCGGCGACGTGTCGGCGGACCTGCTGCGGGTCGAGGAGCCGCACGACCTGGACGGCGCGCTCGCCCTGGCCGCAGCGCTCGCCCGCGTCCCGTTCGACCTGGCCGCCGGGCCGCTGTTCGGCGCGGTGCTGGTGCCGGTCTCCGGGGACGCCGAGGAGCACCTGCTGGTGATCCGGGCGCACCACCTGCTGGTCGACGAGTGGTCCGGCGGCATCCTGGCCCGCGAGCTGACCGCGTTCTACGAGGCGTTCCACACCGGTGCCGAGCCCTCGCTGCCCGAGTTCGACGTCCGTTACGCGGACTACGCGCGGTGGCAGGCCGAACGGGTGGCCGGGCCGCTGGGCCGCCGCCAGCTCGACCACTGGCGCACCGCGCTGGACGGCGCCGCGCCCGTGCTGGAGCTGCCGACCGACCGGGCCCGCGACGTCGCGGACCACCGCGGCGCGACGATCCGCGCCCGGCTCTCCGCCGAGACCTCCGCGGGCGTGCACCGGCTGGCCGCCGCCTCGGGCACGACCGTGTTCAGCACGGTGCTGGCGCTGTTCGCCGGGCTGCTGCACCGCTACACCGGGCAGCCGAGGTTCGCGATCGGCTCGCTGGTCGCGGGCCGGCCGACGCCGCAGACCGAGCCGCTGGTCGGGTTGTTCGCCAACACCGTGGCCATCCCCGTCGACCTGTCCGGCGACCCGACCGCGGCCGAGTCGGTGCGCCGGGTGAACCGCTCGGTGCTCGACGCGCTGGCCCACTCCGACGTGCCGTTCGACCAGGTGGTCGCCGACCTGCGGGTGGAGCGCAGCGCCGAGCACAACCCCGTGTTCCAGGTGCTGTTCCAGGCGTTCGAGGCCGGTGCCACGCCGTGGCGGTTCGCCGGGCTGGCGGTCGAGCCGGTCCCGGTGGACGACGGCCACGCCAAGGTGGACCTGACCCTGTTCGCGATCACCAGGCCGGACTGCGTCGAGCTGGTCCTGACCTACGCGCGCGGCCTGTACGAGGACGCGACCGCGCGGCGGCTGCTGGACCACCTGGCCGAGCTGATCGGCCGCGCCGTCACCACGCCGGACCGCCCGCTGGCGGAGCTGGACGTGCTCACCCCGGCCGAGCGCGACCGCGCCCTGCGGAGGTGGAACGACACCGACGCGGTGTTCCCCGACGACGCCACCGTGCACGGGCTGTTCGAGCGGTGGGCCCGGGAGGAGCCCGACCGGGTCGCGGTCCGTGCCGTGGACGGCGGTACGGTGACGTACCGGGAGCTGGACGAGCGGGCCAACCAGCTCGCGCACCACCTGCGGGCGATGGGCGTCGGCCGGGAGTCCCTGGTGGCGGCCTGCGTCGGCCACTCGACCGAGATGTTCGTGGCGCTGCTGGGCATCCTGAAGGCGGGTGCGGCCTACGTGCCGCTGGACGCCGCGTTGCCCAGCGCCCGGCTGGAGTGGATCCTCACCGACACCGCCGCGCCGATCGTGGTCACCACGGCCGCGCTGCGCTCGGCCGTGCCGGAGGCGTTCGCGGGCCGGTTCGTGCTGGTGGACGCCGACTGGCCGGAGATCGACGCCCGACCGCGCAGCGCGCCGGAGCCGTTGTCCGACGCCGGGAACCTGCTCTACGTCATGTACACGTCCGGCTCGACGGGCAAGCCCAAGGGCGTGCT
Organism: Actinosynnema sp. NPDC002837; assembly: GCF_040295345.1. NCBI lineage: Bacteria > Bacillati > Actinomycetota > Actinomycetes > Pseudonocardiales > Pseudonocardiaceae > Actinosynnema > Actinosynnema sp. NPDC002837. Next base: position 15,637 of record NZ_JBEOVG010000095.1, on the reverse strand, counting down.
GGTGCCGCACGTCGGCGTGGTCAACTACCTGCACTGGGCGATCACCGGCTACGGGCTGGAGGGCGAGCGCGGCGCGCCGATGCTCGGCTCCATCGCGTTCGACCTGTCGGTGCCGAACTTCTGGCTGCCGCTGGTCGGCGGCCGGTGCGTGACGCTGCTGCCGCCGGACCGCAGCCTGGAGACGCTGGCGGGCGTGCTGGCCGACCCGGGCGACTTCAGCCTGCTCAAGATCACCCCCGGGCACCTGGACGTGCTGCGCGGGATGCTCGACCCGGGTTCGGTGCGTTCCGTGCGCACGTTCGTGGTCGGCGCGGACGAGGTCCGGCCGGAGACCGTGGCGGGCTGGCGGCAGGTCGCGCCGAACGCCCGGATCATCAACGAGTACGGCCCGACCGAGACCGTGGTCGGCTGCTCGGTGCACGTGGTCGAGGACGGCTTCGACCCGTCGCGGTCGGTGCCCATCGGCAGGCCGATCGACAACATCCGGATGTACGTGCTGGACAGCGGCCTGAACCCGATGCCGGTCGGCGTGGTCGGCGAGCTGTACATCGGCGGCATCGGCGTGGCCCGCGGTTACCTGCACCGGGCCGCGCTGACCGCGGAGAAGTTCGTGCCCGACCCGTTCGGCGAGCCCGGCGACCGGCTGTACCGCACCGGCGACCTGGCCCGCTACCGGCCGGACGGCGAGCTGGACTTCCTGGGGCGCACCGACTTCCAGGTGAAGGTGCGCGGGTACCGCATCGAACTGGGCGAGGTCGAGGCGCGGTTGGGCCTGCACCCCGGCGTGGTGGACGCGGTGGCCGCGGCGGTCACCGGGACCGGTGGCCACAAGCGGCTGGTGGGCTACCTGGTCGCGGCGGACCGGACCGCTCCCCCGACGCCGGCCGAGCTGCGCGCGTTCCTGGCCGAGGTGCTGCCGGACTACATGGTGCCGTCGGTGTTCGTCGTGCTCGACCGGATGCCGTTGACCAGCGCGGGCAAGGTGGACCGCACCGCGCTGCCGGCACCGGGTTCGGCCGCCGCCGGCCGTGCCGCCGACGACGCGCCGAGCACTCCCGTGGAGCACCTGCTGGTCGCCGTGTGGCGGGAGGTGCTGGGCCGGTCGGTCGGGGTGCGGGAGAACTTCTTCGAGGTGGGCGGCGATTCGGTGCTGGCGATCCGGGTCGCGGCCCGGGCGCGGCGGGCCGGCCTGGCGATGTCGGTGAGCGCGCTCTTCCGCCACCAGACGATCGCCGAACTGGCCGGCGCGGTCGGCCCCGGTGACGTGGTGGGAGCCGGCAGCGCGGTGGTCGGAGCCGGCCCGGTACCCGGCGCAGCACCCATCGAATTGGACACAGCGCCCGGTGCGGCGGCATCTACCGGACTCGGCACGGTGCGCGGCGCTGCGGTCGCGACCGGGCTCGAGGCGGTGCCCGGCACCGCCGTGTTGGCGAAGCTCGGTGCGGTGCACCGGTTGTCGCCGTTGCAGGCCGGGATGTTGCTCAGCGCGGTGGCCGATCCGGAGGCCGGCGACTACCTGGAGCAGTTCGTGCTCACCTTCGACGGCGTCCTCGACCACGACGCGATGGCGCGGGCGTGGCGGGCGGTGGCCCAGCGGCACGCCGCGCTGCGGACCTCGTTGCACTGGCGCGACCTGCCGCACCCCGTCCAAGTGGTGCACCCGGACGCCGTGCTCGCGGTGGAGCGCCACGACTGGCGGGACCCCCACCCCGAGCCACCGGCCGAACGGCTCGCCGGGCTGCTGCGCGCCGAGCGCTCGCGCGGGTTCGCCGAGGACCGGCCGCCGGTGCGGGTGCACCTGGTCCGCGTGGCCGAGCAGGCGCACCACGTGGTCTGGGTGCTGCACCACGCCCTGCTGGACGGCTGGAGCATGCCGATCGTGCTGGGCGAGCTGGTCGCGCTCTACCGCGCGTTCGCGGTCGGCGCGCCGGCGCCCGAGCTGCCCGAGCCGGTGGACTCGCTGCGCCACCTCGCCTGGCTGGCCGGTCGCGACCGGGCCGAGGAATCCGCTTATTGGCGCGACGCCCTGGCGGGCTTCACCGAACCGACGCCGATCCCGGCGGTCGGGCCCGAACCCGCGACCACGAAGCGGCCGGCACCGCGCGAGGACCGGGTCGTGCTGTCCGATGAGGACAGTGCGGCGCTGCGGGCGCTGGCCCGTCGCCACCGCGGCACGCTCGGTGGGGTGATGCAGGGCGCGTGGGGCCTGGTGCTGGCCCGCAACAGCGGTCGGCGCGACGTCGTCTTCGGCACGGTGGTCGCCGGGCGGTCGGCGGACCTGCCGGACCTGGACCGCGTGGTCGGCATGTTGATGAACACCGTGCCGACCCGAGTCCGGTTCACCCCCGGCGAGACCACCGGCGACTGGCTGCACCGGCTGCGCGCCGAGCAGTGGGCGCTGCGGCCCTTCGAGCACAGCGTGCCGGGCGAGGTGCGGCGGCACTGCGGCGTGCCGGCCGGGCGGTCGTTGTTCGACAGCATCGTGGTGTTCGACAACGTCCCCACCGGACAGGTGCGGCTGCCGGGCGCGGTGCTGAGCGCGGTCGCGCACGACCACGGCCGGTCCGGTCACCCGCTGGTGCTGGACATCGCGGACCGCGACGCGGTCGAGGTGTCGTTGTTCGCCGACCCCGAGCGGGTGACCGCGGCGGACAGCGCGGCGCTGCTCGCCGAATACGGAGAGGTGCTGGCCCGACTCGCGGCCGGGGCGTCACCGGACGAGGTGCTCGTGTCGTCCGCGGCCCCGGTGGGGGCGACGCGCTTCGAGCCGGCCGCAGCGCCGGTCGTGGCAACGCCGGTCGAACCGGCCGCGGCGCCGGTCGGGTCGCGGTCCGCCGAGGCGGAGCGCATCCTGACCGCGATCTGGTCCGACGTGCTCGGCGTGCCCGACATCGGGCCGCACGACGACTTCGTGGAGTGGGGCGGCGACTCCATCCTCGCCATGCAGGTGGTGGCGCGGGCCCGGGACGCCGGTCTCCGGCTGCGGCCCGGTCACGTGTTCAGCCACCCGACGATCGCCGCACTGGCCTCCGTCGCGAGCGTGGCCGCCACCGGAGCCGCCCCGGTCGACACGACCGGACCCGACGACGACGTGCTGGCGCAGCTGCACGCCCGCTTCGGCGCCGACGCGGTGGCCGATGCCTATCCGCTGTCCGCCCTCCAGACCGGCATCCTGGTGCACTCCATCGGCGAGGACAGCGCGTACGTGCAGGTGTTCGGCTTCCACCTGGACGAAGACGCGGACGCGGAGCGCTGGGAACGGGCCTGGCGGCTGGTCGCACGGCGGCACGCCGCGCTGCGCACCGCGTTCGTCTGGCAGGGCCTGGCCGAACCGCACCAGGTGGTGCTGCGCGCCGAGGACGTGCAGCTGTCCGTGCTCGACTGGCGCGGCCTGCCCGCCGACGAGCGCCCCGACCGGCTCCGCGAGCTGATGACCGCGCAGCAACGCACGCCGTTCGACCTGTCCGCGGCGCCGCCGATGCGGCTCACCCTCGTCCGCACCGGCGACCGGAGCGCGGAACTGCTGTGGCGCACGCACCACATCGTGCTGGACGGCTGGAGCGCGACGGCGGTGTTCCGCGAGGCGCACGCCGCGTACCGGGCACTGGGCGAGGGCGACGCGCCACCGGAACTGCCCGAGCCGACGCCCTACCGCGACTACCTGGCCTGGCTCGCCGGCCGTGACCGCGACGCGGACGCCCGGCACTGGGCGGGCGTGCTCGCCGGGTTCACCGAGCCGACCCCGCTGCCCGCGGCCGATCCGGTCGAGGCGGGTCGGGCCGAGGACGAGAACGAGGACGGCCGGATCGGCAACGGCATCGTGGTCGTCGACGCGCCGGCGGACCTCGTGGCCGCCGTGCACCGGGCGACCCGACGCCATCGCGTCACGGCGGGCGCGCTGGTGCACGCCGCGTGGGCGTTGGTGCTGGGCCACCACGGCGGCCGGTCGGACGTGCTGTTCGGGTCCACCGTGACCGGCCGGTCCGCGCCCGAGGTGCAGGACGTCGTCGGCATGGTCATGAACACCCTGCCGGTGCGGGTCGGCCTGGACGGCGCGGCCCCGGTCGGCGGCTGGCTGCGCGGCGTGCACGAGCAGTTGGTGCGGCTGCGCGAGCACGAGCACTGCACGATGACCGAGGTCCGCAGGCAGGCCGACCCGGCCGACCGGTCCCGGCGGCTGTTCGACAGCATCGTGGTGTTCCACAACGAGCGCTACGGCACGCAGGCCCTGCCGCCCGGCGTGGCGGCGATCGCGTCCACCGAGGCCCTGGACACCGGCTACCCGCTGGTGCTGGACGCCATCCTGCGCGACGGCCTGCAACTGCAGCTCAACCACCAGCGCGACCGGTACCGCCCGGGAACCGCCCGGCGGCTCGCCGAGGACTGCCTGGTGGTGCTGCGGGCCCTGGTCGCCGAGGACGAGCGGACCTTGGGCGAGTTGCCGGCCCTGCTCGCCCCGAGCGTGGTGGGCACCGCGCCGACGGCCGTGACGACCGCGCCCGCCGGGTTCCTGCCGCCGCGCAGCGGCCGGGAGCAGACGATGGCCGACATCTGGGCCGACGTGCTCGGCGTGGACCGGGTCGGCGTGCACGACAACCTGTTCGACCTCGGCGGCGACTCGGTGCTGGCGATCCGGATCGTGTCCCGGGCGCGGCAGGCGGGCATCCCGATCAGCCCGCGCCGCCTGATGGACCACCCCACGATCGCCGGCCTCGCCGTGGACGACCTGGACGCGCGGGCCGCCGTCGCGGTGCACGCGGACCAGGGCGTGATCACCGGGCCGGTGGCGCAGACCCCGGTCCAGCGCTGGTTCACCGAACTGGACTGGCCGCACGACCACTACAACCAGAGCGCCCTGCTGGCCGCCGACGAACGCCTGGACCCCGACGTGCTGCGGTCCGCGCTGGCGGTGCTCGTCGGGCACCACGACGCGCTGCGGCTGCGGCTCACGCGCGGCGAGCACGGCTGGGAGCAACGGCTCGCCGACGTGACCGACGCGCCCGAGGTGCGGGTGGTCGCCGACGACGAGCTGGCCGACGCGGCGGACGAGGCCCACCGCGGGCTGAGCCTCGCCGGCGGTCCGCTGCTGCGGGCGGTGCTGTGCCGCGGGGAGGACGGTGACCGGCTGCTGCTGGTGATCCACCACCTGGCCGTGGACACCGTGTCGTGGGGCGTCCTGCTCGACGACCTCACCACCGCGTACCGGCAGGTGCGCGACGGCGAGCCGGTCGCCCTGCCCGCCAAGACCACGTCGGTGCAGCACTGGGCGTCCAGGTTGGCCGCGCACGCCACCGGCGACGAGTTCGCGGGCGAGGCCGCGTACTGGCGGGGGTTGGACTTCTCCGCCGCCGCCGACCTGCCCGTCGACCACGTGACCGGCGCCCACACCGAGGGGTCGGCGGTCGAGATCACCACCCGCGTGCCGGCCGGGCTGGTGACCGGCTCGCCGCACCGGGTGGAAGACCTGCTGCTGGCCTCGGTGTCCCGAGCCCTGGCCGACTGGACGGGACGGCGGACCGCCCTGGTCGACGTCGAGCGCCACGGTCGCGAGCCGCTGTTCGCCGACGTGGACCTGTCCCGCACGGTCGGCTGGTTCACCGCGGTGCAGCCGGTGCTGGTCGAGCTGACGGGCGACGCCGCGACCGACCTGGCCGTGGCCGCCGAGCAGCTGCACGGCGTGCCCGACCACGGCATCGGCTACGGGCTGTCCGGCGGGCGGCAGGCCGCGCAGCTCGTGCTGAACTACCACGGTCGGCACACCGGGGGGACGCGCGAGTTCCTGCGGCCGGTCGACGGGCCGACCGGGGTGGCGCGCTCGCCCGAGGGCGTGCGGCCGTATCTGCTCGAAGTGGACGCCGCGCTGGACGCGCACGGCCTGCACGTGACGTGGAAGTTCTCCACCGCCCGGCACGACGGGGCGACCGTGCGCCGCCTCGCGGACGCGGTGCTCGACCACCTGCGGCTGCTGGCGGCCCTGCCGGCGCCGCCGGCCGACCCGGTGGCGACCCGGGTGTTCCCGGGCGCGCCGGTGCTGCTGGTGCCCGCCGCCCGTCGGGCGCTGCCCGGCTTGAGCGCCGCCGTGGTGGTGGACGGCGAACCGGTGCGGGCGTTCGCGCACGGCGTGCTGCGCCGCGGCGAGTCCGCGCCGATCACGCCCGGCACGGTGTTCCAGGCGGGTTCGGCGAGCAAGCAGGTCGCCGCGCTGACCGTGCTCCGGCTCGTCGACGCGGGGCTGGTCGAGCTGGACGCGCCGGCCGACGCGCACCTGCGCGGCTGGCGGGTCGGGTCGCCGGTGACCGTGCGGCAACTGCTCGACCACACCGGCGGGCTGACGTTCCACGACTACTCGGGCTACCCGCCGGACGGGCCGGTGCCGCCGTTGGCGGAGGTGCTGACCGGTTCCGCGCGGGTCGACACGCCCGCGGTGCGCGGCGAGCTGCCGCCCGGCGAGCGGTACCGCTACTCGGGCAGCCACTACACCGTGCTCCAGCAGCTCGTCGAGGACGTCACCGGCACGTCGTTCGCGGTGGCGGCCCACGACCTGGTGCTCGCCCCGCTCGGGCTGCGCGCCAGCGGTTACGGGGCGGAGTTCGTGGCCGGTCGGGCCGACGTGGCCAGCGGGCACCGGGCGACCGGCGAGGCGTACCCCGGCGGGTGGCGGGTGCTGCCCGAGCACGCCGCGGCCGGGTTGTGGACCACCGCGACCGACCTGGCCCGGATCACGCTCGAGGTGCACCGGGCCGCGCACGGCCGGTCGTCGCTGCTGCCGGCCTCGCTCGGCGGGCAGCTGGGCACGCCGGGCATGGGTTCGGGCTACGGGCTCGGCGTGTTCGTGTTCCGCCTCGGCGGCCGGACCCGGATCGGGCACGGCGGCGAGACGCCGGGCTACAAGTGCTTGACCACGTTCGACTGGGAGACGGAGGCGGGTCTGGTGGTCATGACCAACGGCGACGTGGGGCGCGAGTTCCTGCGCGAGGTGCACGCCGAGATGGGCGTCGCGGACTTGGAGATCATCCATGACTAGCGTGCTGCGCGACCGCGTGGTCCGGCTCTACCTGGTCGGCCAGTCGTTGTCCGGGCTCGGCGACTCGGCGCTGTGGCTGGCGCTCGCCATCTGGGTGAAGACGCTGACCGGCAGTTCGGCGGAGGCCGGGCTGGTGATGTTCTTCTTCTCCGCCGCCGCGCTGGCCGCGCCCGTGCTCGGCGCGGTGGTGGACCGGGTGCGCCGGTCCCGGCTGCTGGTGTCCGCGAACCTGGTGGGCGCGGTGGTGGTGCTGCCGCTGCTGCTGGTGGACGGCCCCGAGGACGTGTGGCTCGTCTACCTGGTGATGTTCGCCTACGGCGCGGTGAACAAGGTGATCGGATCGGCGCAGTCCGCGCTGATCGCCGACGTGCTGCCCGCCGACCGGCTGGCCGAGGCCAACGGGTTGCTGCGCTCGACCAGGGAGGCGCTGCGGATCGTCGCGCCCCTGGTCGGGGCCGGGCTGTTCGTCTGGCTCGGCGCGCCCGCGGTGATCGTGCTGGACGCGTTGACGTTCCTGGCCGCGGTGGCGTTCCTGCTGCGGATGCGGGTGCGGGAGGAGCGGCCGGAGCCCAGCGGCCGGGCGTTCGGGGCGGACATCGCGCAGGGCGTCCGGTACGTGGTCGACCACCGCGTGATGCGCTGGCTGGTGCTCGGTTTCGGGGTGGCCGCGCTGGCGTACGGGTTCGGCGAGTCGGGCATCTTCTCGGCGATCGGCGACGGGCTCGGCCTCGACCCGGCGTTCGTCGGCATCACCGGCGTGGTGCAGGGCGCGGCGGCGGTGCTGATCGGGCCGTTCGCCGGGCGGCTGAACCGACGCCTCGGCGAGCTGCGGCTGGTGCGGCTCGGCCTCGCCGGGTACGCGGTGAGCCTGGTGCTGCTCGTGGTGCCGTCGCTGCCGGTGGTGCTGGTGTCGATGGCGGTCGCCGGGGTCTGCCTGCCGCTGGCGGGCGTGGGTCTGATCACCTACCTGCAGACGAACACGCCGAAGAACCTCCAGGGCCGGGTGTTCTCCGCGGCGGACCTGGCGGTGTCCGCGCCGTTGGCGCTGTCGGTCGCGCTGGGCAGCGGCCTGCTCACCGTGCTGGGGTACCAAGTGCTGTTCGCGGTGGGCGCGGTGGTGCTGCTGGCCGGGGCCGCCCTGACCCTGCGGGCGTCGGCCCGGCAGGCCCCGGTGGTGGCCGGCGAACCGCCCGTGCCGGTGGGCGCGGAGCGCTGACGGGCAGCGGGCCGGCCCGGTCGTGCGGCGGCCCGCAACCCGACAGCGCACACCCCGTCGACGTGACAGCGAAGAGGCCGGTGGTCTGCGGACCACCGGCCTCTTCGCACGCGCACGATCAGACCGCGACGGGCGAGTGCTCCCGCACGATCGCCGCGATGGTGGACACCGCGCGCGACACGTCGGCGGCGTCCACGCCCCGGTGGGTGACCGCGCGGAGGGTGCCGCGGCCCAGCTCCGCCAGCCGGACGCCGTCGCGCGCGGCCAGCTCGATGAGCGCGGCGTGCGTCAGGCGCGAGCCGGTCAGCCGGAAGCGGACCATGTTGGTGCGCACGCGGACCTGGTCGACCTCGACGCCCGGCACCCCGGCCAGGCCCTCGGCCAGTGCACGGGCGTTGGCGTGGTCCTCGGCCAGCCGGTCGATCCCGGTGTCGAGCGCGACGAGGCCGGCCGCCGCCAGCACGCCCGCCTGGCGCATCCCGCCGCCGAGCATCTTGCGCAGCCGGCGGACGGCGGCCACGAAGTCCGCCGAACCCACCACCACCGACCCGATCGGCGCCGACAGCCCCTTGGACAGGCAGAACTGCACCGAGTCCGCGTGCCGGACCAGGTCCGCCGGCGGCACGCCGAGCGCGACGGCGGCGTTGAAGATCCGCGCGCCGTCCAGGTGGAACCTCATCCCGTGCGCGGTGGCGAAGTCGGCCACGGTCGCCAGTTCGGCGGCCGTCAGCGCGACGCCGCCCGCCCGGTTGGCCGTGTTCTCCACGCACACCACGGCCGGCACCGCGAACTGCGGGTCGTCGACGTCCTCCGGCAGCGCGGCGAGCAGGGACTCCGGCCGCGGTCGGCCGTGCTCGTCGGTCTCGACCGGGTGCAGCGCCAGCCCGCCGAGCACCGAGACGCCGTGGGCCTCGTAGGCGTAGATGTCCGAGTCCCGCGCGGCCAGCACGCCCGTGCCGCGCGGCGCGTGGGCCATGATCGCGGCCAGGTTGGCCATGGTGCCGCTGGGCAGCAGGCAACCGGCCTGCTTGCCGAGCAGGTCCGCCGACCGCTCCTCGAGCCGGGCCACGGTCGGGTCCTCGCCGTAGACGTCGTCGCCCAGCGGCGCGCCGACCATCGCGGCCAGCATCTCCGACGTCGGGGTGGTGAAGGTGTCGCTGCGCAGCTCCACGATCGAACTCGGCATGGCACGTCCTCTTCTCAACGGGTGGCCGGCACCGGGATCGGTGCGGTCGCGATCCGGATGCGCGCGTGCGCCGATCCCGCCCGCGCGATGGCCTGCGCCGCCGTCGCGCCCACGGCGATGACGTGGCCCCGGCGGTCGGTGAAGCTGTGGTCGGGGGTCAGCCGCTCCCCCGGTGTCGCCGTGCACACGGCTTCGGTCACGCCCGGGGCCCGGCGCGCGTCGTCCACACCGGACACCGAGGTCACGACGCCGGCGGGCGGCACCAGGAAGCGGATCGAGGCGTGAGCCGGTGCCGCGGGCGCCGACGGGGAGGGCGGCGCCAGGCCGGCGGCGTGGGCGACCACCTCCGCCACCAGGTCCCGTCCCGACGCGTGCCGCACGAGGCGGGGGATGAGGCCGCCCGCCAGCCGCGGGTTGACCTCGATCAGCCACGGTCGGCCGTCCGCCCAGCGGAACTCGACGTGCGCGGTGCCGTCCGGCAGGCCGCACGCCTCCAGCGCCGCCAGCGCGGCCGAGCCCAGCGCGGCGGACGTCGACCGGGGCACGGGCGCGGGGAAGTCGTGCCCGTGCTCGACGAAGTGCGGCTTCGGGCCGAGGTGCTTGGCGGTCACGCCGACGAGCTCGCCCGCCAGCACCTCCACCGAGAACTCGGGACCGGTGATCTCCCGCTCCACCAGCACCTCCGCCGCGCCGTCGGCGAACAGCCGGGCGGCCCAGCGCCCGGCCTCCTCGGGGTCGGCGCACGCGCGGACCCCGCACGAGCCGGAACCGCGGCCCGGTTTGACCACCACAGGGCCGAACGCGCGGGCCGCCGCCACCGCGTCGGCGGGCGTGCGGCACCCCGCGAAGTCCGGCGCCCCGAGGTGGCCCAGCCGCTCCCGGGCGGCCACCTTGTCGCGGCAGACGGCGATCCCGTCCGGGTCCACGCCGGGCAGCCCGAGGTCCCGGGCCACGGCGGCGGCCACGCCGATGAAGTACTCGCTGCTGCTGGTGACGCCGCGCAATCCCGGCAACGCCGCGCACGCGGTCTGCACGGCCTCCGCCGAGGCGGTGTCCACCGGCAGCACGTCCAGGTCCAGTTCGGCCGCGTACGGGTAGTGCCGCTCCCCCTTGGTGAGCAGCACCGGGCGCAGGCCGAGCCGGCGGGCGGCCACCGCGAAGTCGCGGCCGGTGCCGGTGGTGTTGCTCTCCACCAGCGCCAGCCGACCCGCGCTCACCGCCCCGCCCCGGCGACCAGCGCGTGCACCGCGGCCGACCGCTCGTCGTCCGCGGCCCGCACCCGGCCGGCCCAGGCCCGCGCGTCCCGCACCCGGTCCCGCCAGTCGGCCAGCAGCCGCGCGTGGGCCCGGTCGAACGAGCGCGGACCCGGCCCGCCGCCGAAGTCGGTCGCCGCGCAGACCGCGGCCGGGTCCAACCCGGTGAGCACCGCGCCCAGGTCCACCGGGAACCCCTCGTCGCACAGGACCCGGTCGAGGTCGGCGGAGGCCGCCACCATCGCGGACCCGGACACGGGACCGCCGCCCGCCAGGCCGGTGATCAGCCGGCCGACCGCGCGGTGCGCGACCCGGAACGGCACCCCGGCGGTGACCAGTCGGTTGGCCAGCGCGGTCGCCACCGTGCCGCCGCGGTCGGCGTCGGCGAGCATCGCGCCCGCCCTCGGCCGCGCGCCGGCCACGACGGACAGCGCGAGCCCGAGCACGTCGACGAGCTGCCCGAACGCGGGCCAGACCGGCGCGACGGCGTCCGTGGTCGCCTCCACCGAGTTGCCGAACGGCACCCCGCGCGTGACGCTCGCCGCCGCCGTCCACGCGCCGATCAACGCGCCGGCGCCGCCCTTGATGTGCTCCAGCAGGAACGGGTTGCGCTTCTGCGGCATGGCGGAGCTGGAGCCGACCAGGCTGTCCGGGAAGTCGACCAGGCCGAACTCGGGCGTGCTCCACAGCTGGAGGTCGGCGGCCAGCCGGGACAGCGTCAGCCCGGCCAGCGCGCCCGCCGACAGCAGCCGGACCAGCCCGTCACGCGAGGCGACGGAGTAGCCCGCGTGCTCCACCGGCTCGTCGAACCCGAGCAGCCGCGCCGTGTGCGCCGGGTCGACCGGCACGTCGGTGCCCGCGCCCGCCGCCGCGCCCAGCGGGCACCGGCGCAGCGACCGGGCGGCGTGCCACACGCCGGTGATGTCCTCGTCCAGCGCCTCCGCGATGCCCAGCAGGTACCAGCCGTAGCTCACCGGCACGGCGGGCTGGTACTGGCTGAACGCGGGCATCACGGTCCTGCGGTGCCGCCGTGCGGCGGCCAGCAGCACGGCCTGCAGCCGCAGCAGGCCGCTCAGCACCGCCGCCACCTGCTCGCGGGCCCGCAACTGGTGCACGGTGGCCTTCAGGTCGTTGCGGGAGCGCCCGGTGTGCAGGACGCCGCCGACGGCGGGGCCGAGCAGCCCGATCAGGTGCTCCTCGTACAGCAGGTACGCCCCGCGCACCGCGGGCCGCCCGCGCAGCGGCGCGAACCCGTCACCGCGCAGCCGGTCGATCTCGACCAGCAGCGCGGCGGCGGACTCCGGCGCGATCAGCCCGCGCGCGGCGAGCATCAGCAGGTGCGCCTGGTCGATCGTGCTGACCCAGGGCAGTTCGGCGTCGATCCCGGCATCCGCGGTCGCGCCGAACACGATGCGCGCGGAGCGGGCGCCGAGCCCGCCGACCACCCGCCCGGTGCCCACCGCGGACCTCGGCGGCGCGACGGTCGGCACGTCCATCACGCGACTCCCGCCAGGTCCGCGCCCACGACCTCGGCCAGCGAACGGCGTCCCCACGGCAGCCGGGACCAGCCGGCCACCGCGTCCGAGGCCGCGCTCGCGGTCACCGGCGCGCCGGCGGGCGCGTCGGCGGACCAGCCGCCCGCCGCCAGCCACCCGTCGTCGTAGACCGTGTCGAGGTAGCGGTACCCCTCGTCGGGCAGCACCACGACGGTCAGCGCGTCCGGGTTGCGCGCCGCCCACCACGCGCCGGCCAGGTAGGACGCGCCGCTGGTCGGCCCCATGAACAGGGCGTGCCTGCGGTGCAGGTCCCTGGTGGCGGCGTAGGCGCGGCCCGCGTCGACCCAGTGCACCTCGTCGAACTGCCGGTGGTCCAGGTTCGCGGGCACCAGGCTGTTGCCCAGCCCGCGCAGCGCCCGCAGCCCGTCGGGCTGGCCGAACAGCACGCTGCGGTGGGTGTCCACGCCGACGGCCCGCAGGTCCGGGAACGCCTCGCGCAGCGCGCTCGCCGTGCCGCACATCGAGCCGCCCGACCCGACCGGGCCGACCAGGCAGTCCACCTGGCCGAGCTGGTCGGCGAGCAGCTCGGCCACCAGCGCGTAGGACGCCGGGTTGGCCGGGTTGGCGTACTGCTCCGGGCAGAACGCCGACGGCAGCGAGGCCATCAGCTCCGCCACCCTGGCCAGCCGGGTGGCCTGGTAGCCGCCGCCGGGCGCGCGTTCGCGCACGATGTCCACGGTCGCGCCGAGGTCTTCGAGCCTGCGTTGCAGGGGCGCGTCGATCACCGGGTCGCTGACCAGCACCAGCGGCCGCCCGGTGATCGCGCACTCCATGGCCAGCGCCAGCCCGAACGTGCCGGAGGTGGTCTCGACGACCGTCGTGCCCGCCTCCAGCAGGCCCTGGTCGGCCGCCTGCCGCATGATGTGCCGCGCGGGCACCATCTTCATCAGCCGGTAGGCCAACGCGTAGAGGTTGTCCGTCAGGCGCACCACCACGGGGATCCGGTACGCCTCGACCACGTCGCCGAACGCGGGCACGGCTCAGCCCCCGGACCGCGTGCGCAGGCTGAGCGGGCGCATGTCGGTCCACACCCGCTCGATGTGCCCCAGGCACTCCTCGCGGGTGCCCGTCGCGCCGCCGTCGCGCCAGCCGGCCGGGACGTCCCGACCGGCCGGCCAGATCGAGTACTGCTCCTCGTGGTTCACCACGACCTTGAAGGTCGCCTCGCTGTCGGACACGGTCTCCGCCTCTCGCCGTCGTGCCGGGGACACCAGGTTCCGACGGCCGTTTACCGCGGTCCTATCCCGCCGCTATCGCCCGGTCGGCGTCGATCGGCCACCGATGCCGGATCGATAGGACCGGGCGGTTCAGTGGTGGCAGTCCCGTGGATCCGGCGACGGTGTCACCCAGCCGGTCCGGCCCCCGTCGAAGGCAGGTCGAAGTCCCATGAGCATTCCCGCCGAAGGATCAGTGCGCCCGGCCGCGTGGCCGTGGCCCGATGACGAGTTGCACGTCGACGGTGTGCTGCTGCTGCGCCGGCTGGCCGAGATCTCCCGCATCGGCGCCCGGCCGGGGCGGGGGATCACCCGGCTCGGCCTCACCCCCGAGGAGACCGCGGCCCGCGCGTACCTCGCCGAGCAGTGCCGCCGCGACGGGCTGGTGGCCCGCACCGACGAGGCGGGCAACCTCGTCGTGCGGCGGCCCGGCGCCGCTCGCCCGGACCGGCCGGTGCTGCTCATGGGCTCGCACATCGACACGGTGGTCGACGGCGGCAGGCTGGACGGCACCTACGGCGTGATGGCCGCGTGCGAGGTGTTGCGGGTGCTGGCCGCGCACGACGTCGAGCTGGCCTACGAGCCGGTCGCGGTGGCGTTCACCAACGAGGAGGGCGCGTTCTTCCCCTACCCGTTCTTCGGTTCCCTCGGCCTGGTCGGCCGGGTGGACACCGAGCACGCCCGGCGGATGACCGCGAACGGCGTGGCGCTGCCGGACGCCCTGCGCGCCGCGGGCGGCGACCTGGACAACATCGCGGACGCGGCGTGGCCCGCCGGGTCGGTCGCGGGCTACCTGGAGCTGCACATCGAGCAGGGCCCCGTGCTGGAGCAGGCGGGCGTCCCGATCGGGGTCGTTCAAGCCATCACCGGCCGCACCATCCTCGACATCACCGTGCGCGGCGACCAGGACCACGCCGGCACCACGCCGATGTGGGCCCGCCGCGACGCCCTCACCGTGGCCGCGCGGGCGGTGCTGGCGATCGAGAAGCTGGCCCGCACCCGCGACCTGTGCCGGGTGTCCACAGTGGGCCGGATCAGCGTGGACCCGGGCACCACCAACGTGATCCCCGGCACCGCGCGGCTCACCGCCGAGATCCGGGACGGCCGCGCGGACCGGCTGCGCGCCGCCGAACTGGCGATCACCACCGAGCTGGCGCAGCTCGCCGAGGCGACCGACACCGGGATCGAGGTGCTGCCCGCCCGGATCACCCAGCCGGTCGCCACCGACGACGCGCTGAGCCGCGCCATCGCCGACGCGGCCGACGGCCTGGGCCTGCGGCACGCCGCCCTGGACAGCGGGGCGGGCCACGACGCGCAGGTGGTCGCGTCCCTCGCGCCGATCGGGATGATCTTCGTGCCGAGCCGGGACGGGATCAGCCACGCACCGCACGAAGACACCGACGACACCCACCTGGTGGCGGGCGCGGACACGCTGCTGCGCACCGTGCTCGGGGTGGCGCGGCCATGAGCCACGAGGAGGAGACCATGACCAGTCCACAGAGGATCGCGGTGTTCTGCGGCGCCAACCCCGGTCGCGGCGGCGCCTACCTGGCCCGCGCGGCCGAGCTGGGCGCCGAGCTGGGCAGGCGCGGCATCGGCCTGGTGTACGGCGGCAGCGGGGGCGGGCTGATGGGCGCGGTGGCCGACGGGGCGCTCACCTCGGGCGCCCACGTCACCGGCGTCATCCCCCACCACCTGACCCAGTACGACCCGGTGAAGACCGACATCGACGAGATCCACCTCGTGGACACCATGCACGAGCGCAAGTCCATGATGTACCGGCTGGCGGACGCGTTCATCGTGCTGCCCGGCGGTTTCGGCACCTTCGACGAGCTGTTCGAGGCGTTGACGTGGGTCAAGATCGGCCTGCACGACAAGCCCGTGGTGCTGCTGGACGTGGACGGCTACTACCGCCCGCTGGGCGCGCTGCTGGACCGCAGCTCCCGCGAGGGCTTCATCTCCGGCGGCGAACGCGGCCTCGTGCGGCTGGCCTCGACCGCGGAGGAGGCGCTGGACCTGTGCGGCGCACGACGGGTCGCCGAGCTCGCCGCCCGCTGACCACCCCGCCGAACGGCCCGGGACCCGGATCCGACCGGGATGCTGTTGGCGAATTGATCTACGACGACGCCCTCGACATGATCATCCGGTCGTGTCGGGGGCGTCGTCGTGTGGAGGTTGTCGGTGTCGT
>NZ_JBEOVG010000094.1:0-36026 GCF_040295345.1 Actinosynnema sp. NPDC002837 | reverse complement strand
GGGAACACCCGGTCCCATTCCGAACCCGGTAGTTAAGCCTTCCAGCGCCGATGGTACTGCACTCGTGAGGGTGTGGGAGAGTAGGACGCCGCCGAACATTCTTCCCTGAAAGGGCTTGTGGTTGGGGGCACATTGATTTGTGCTCCAAACCACAAGCCCTTTCGGCGTGTCCACAGTAGGAGGAGCTAGTGCCCAGGTTCGGGGATCGACCCGGCGACCGTCAGCGTGGCCAGGGAGACCGACCGCGCCGATCCGATGACGGTGGCCGTGCCCAGGGAACTCGTAAGCCGACCACCGGTGGTGGCCGTGACGCCCGTGGATCGGGCGAGCGGTCGTCCGGTGGCTACCCGCGTCGGGACGACCGGCCGGGCAACGACCGGTACACCAGTGGCGACAAGCCGCGCGGTGGCGAGCGGCGGGATGACAACCGGGGCGAGCGGCCTCGTTATGACAAGCCGCGTGACGACCGCGGCGCAGCTCCGCGACGCGATGACAACCGGAGCGGCGGCTTCCGCCGGGATTCCGGTGACCGACCCGGCTACCCGCGCCGCGATGACCGCGGTGGCGCACCACGTCGCGACGACCGCACCGGTGACCGGGGCGGGTTCCGGCGCGATGACAGCCGTGGTGAGCGTCCCCGCTACGACCGGCGCGACGATCGCGGTTCCGACCGCGGGGGCGACCGGGGCGACCGCCCGAGCTACCCGCGTCGGGATGACCGGCCCAGTGGCGACCGTGGTGGCTACCAGCGGCGCGACGACCGCTCCTCCGGCGGTGACCGTGGTGGCGATCGCGGTGGGTACCAGCGCCGCGACGACCGGCCTGGTGGCGACCGCCCGAGCTACCCGCGCCGGGACGACCGTTACGGCAGCGACCGCCCGAACCGCTCCGGCGGTGACCGGACCGGTGGTGACCGCGGCGGTTACCAGCGCCGGGACGACCGGGGTGGCAGTGACCGCGGCGGGTACCAGCGCAGGGATGACCGCCCCGGTGGCGACCGTGGTGGTTACCAGCGGCGCGACGACAAGCCCGGCGGTGCTCGGGGTGGGGAGCGTTCCGGCTACCCGCGTCGGGATGACCGGGCCGGTGGCGACCGGCCGAGCTACCCGCGTCGGGACGACCGGCCGAGCGGTGACCGTGGCGGTTACCAGCGCCGGGACGACCGCGGCGGGGAGCGTCCCAGCTACCCGCGTCGGGACGACCGGCCCAGTGGCGATCGTGGTGGGTACCAGCGCCGGGACGACCGTCCTGGCGGCGACCGCCCCAGCTACCCCCGGCGTGATGACCGTGGTGGCGAGCGCGGTGGCGAGCGTCGTGAGTACCGGCCCCGTGACGACCGTTCCGGCGGAGACCGCCCCGGCTACCCGCGTCGCGATGACCGGGGTGGGGAGCGCGGCGGTTACCAGCGTCGGGACGACCGGCCCAGTGGTGACCGCGGCGGGTACCAGCGACGGGATGACCGGCCTCGTTACGACAAGCCGGGTCACGACAAGCCCCGCTACGAGAAGCCTCGCCAGGACCGGGCCGAGCAGGGCAAGACCGGGTACGACCGGCCCGCCGGCAGCGACAAGCGGGACTCGCGCAGCCGTGATCGGGCCGCGCGGTTCCAGGAGCGCGTCGCGCAGGCCGACGAGCAGCAGGTCACCGAGGACACCTCGGTCGAGGTCGACGCGGTGGCGGTCGAGGTAGTCGCGGACGACGCGGTTGAGGTCCGGGAGTCGGTGACGGCGCAGGCCGTGGTCGAGTCCGAGGTCGAGGCGGCGGGCGAGAAGTCCGAGGCCGTCGACGAGAGCGACGACGACCAGGGCGATGACGAGGCGGCTGTCGTGGCTGCGGAGGCGCCCGAGTCGGCGGCTGCGCGGTCCGAGGCGCCGGAGTCCGATGAGTCTGAGTCGGTGGCGGTGGCAGCCGGTGAGGGCGACTCCGGGGAGCGCGTGTTCACCCGGGCCCGGACGCCGGAGCTGCCCGAGGACGCCGACATCTCCATCCTCGACCCCGAGGTGAAGCAGGAGCTGCGCGGGTTGCCCAAGGGCCTGGCCGAGATCGTGGGCCGGCACCTGGCGGCGGCGGGCATGCTGATCGACAGCGAGCCGGAGTTGGCGCTGGAGCACGCGCGGTACGCGCGGACGAAGGCGGCGCGGGTCGCGGTGGTCCGGGAGGCCGCCGGGCTGGCCGCCTACCACGCCGGCGAGTGGGCCGAGGCGTTGTCCGAGCTGCGGACCGCGCGGCGCATGTCGCACGGCACCGGGCACGTCGCGGTGATGGCCGACTGCGAGCGGGCGCTGGGTCGTCCCGAGCGGGCCATCGAGCTGGCACGCGAGGCGCAGGTGTCGCAGCTGTCCCCGGACGAGGCGGTGGAGCTGCGGATCGTCGCGGCCGGCGCCCGCCGGGACATGGGTCAGCTGGACGCGGCCGTGGTGGCGTTGCAGGGCGACGACCTGGACGAGAAGCGGCGCGACCCGTGGAGCGCGCGCCTGTTCTACGCCTACGCCGACAACCTGGAGGCCGCAGGCCGCACCGAGGAAGCCGTGAAGTGGTTCCTCAACGCCGCCCAGGCCGACGACGACAACGAGACCGACGCCGCCGAGCGCGCGTTCGACCTCAGCCCGCAGGACTGACGCACCGCGAGACCGGCAAGACCGCTGTCACATGACGGAGAGCACAGCTGAAGGCTCGGCCCCACCCGGGGTCGAGCCTTCAGACTGTTGCCGACCGGACAACTCCTGAACGGAGACGCCTGTGCTGCTGGACCGCTACGACGCCCTGCTGCTCGACCTCGACGGCACGGTCTACCGGGGGCAGGAGGCCGTGCCCGGCGCGGTCGAGGCCGTGGCCGCCGCCCGCGAGCACGGCACCGGCATCAGGTTCGTCACCAACAACGCCTCCCGGTCGCCGGAGACGGTCGCCGAGCACCTGACCGAGCTCGGCTTCCACGCCGCGCTGGACGAGGTCAGCACGAGCGCCCAGGCGGGCGCGGCGATGCTGCTCGACCTGGTGCCGCAGGGCGAGCACGTTCTCGTCCTCGGCACGGACGCGCTGGCCGAGCAGGTGCGGCTGCGCGGGTACCGGCCCACCCGCACCGCCGAGCACGCCCGAGCCGTCGTCCAGGGCCTGTCGCAGGACCTGGGCTGGCGCGAGCTGGCCGAGGCGTGCGTCGCGATCCGCCAGGGCGGCGCGCACTGGATCGCCTGCAACGTGGACGCCACCCTGCCCACCGAACGCGGCCTGCTGCCCGGCAACGGGTCGCTGGTCGCCGCGTTGCGGACGGCGACCGGCGCGGAACCGCTGGTGGCGGGCAAGCCGGCCACGCCCCTGCTGGAGCAGGCGGCGAAGTCGGCGGGCGCGCAACGGCCGCTGGTCGTCGGCGACCGGCTGGACACCGACATCGCGGGCGCGGTCAACGCGGGCATGGACTCGCTGCTGGTGCTCACCGGCGTGTCCACCGAGGCCGAGGCGGACGCGCTGCCGGCGGACCGCCGGCCGACCTACGTGGCTGCCGACTTGTCCGTGCTCCATCGGCTACCTTGAATCCTGTGAGCTTCGAGGTTCCCCTCCCCGGCCCGCCGCGTGATCCCGTGGCCGGGATCGACGACGCCCTGGCCGGTCTCGACGGGCTGGACGCGCTGGACGTGGTCGAGCACGTGGCCCGGTTCGACGACGCGCACACGGCGTTGACGGCCGCGTTGTCCACCATCGACAAGGTCTGACCGGTGCCGCGCAGGGCTCGGCTGGACGCCGAACTGGTCCGCCGCGGGCTGGCCAGATCACGGGAGCACGCGAGCCAACTCGTCGCCGAGGGCCGGGTGACCGTGCGCGGCACCGTGGCCACGAAACCCGCCACCGCCGTCGAGTTGGACACCGCGCTGGTGGTCCGCGAGACCGACGACCCGAACTACGCCTCGCGGGGCGCGCACAAGCTCGTCGGCGCGCTGGAGGCGTTCGACGGGGTCGACGTGAAGGGCAGGCGGTGCCTGGACGCGGGCGCGTCCACCGGCGGGTTCACCGACGTGCTGCTGCGCGCGGGCGCCCGCCAGGTCGTCGCGGCCGACGTCGGCCGGGGCCTGCTGGACTGGCGGTTGCGCACCGACGACCGGGTCGTGGTCAAGGACAAGACGAACGTGCGTTCGTTGACGCCCGAGGACATCGGCGGTCCCGTTGAACTGGTGGTGGCCGATCTGTCGTTCATCTCGTTGAGGCTGGTGCTGCCGGCGCTGGCCGCGTGCCTCGACGAGGAGGGCGACTTGCTGCCGATGGTGAAACCCCAGTTCGAGGTCGGGAAGGAACGCCTCGGGTCGGGCGGTGTGGTGCGCGACCCGGAGCTGCGGGCCGAGGCGGTGCTGGACGTGGTCGCGTCCGCCGCCGGGCTCGGCCTGCGCCTGCGCGGCGTCACCGCGAGCCCCCTGCCCGGTCCGTCGGGCAACGTCGAGTTCTTCGTCTGGCTGCGCCGGGGCGAGCCCCTCGACGCGGCGGACGCCACCGCGCTCGTGCGCGCCGCCGTAGCGGAAGGTCCCCAGTGAGGACGGATCCAGTGACGAGGGAGATCCTGCTCGTCGTCCACACCGGACGGCGCAGCAACGTGCTGGTGGCGCAGGAGGTCGCGGCCCGGTTCGCGGCGGGCGGGGTGAAGCTGCGGGTGCTGGAGGACGAGGCGCCGGAGCTGGACCCGTCGTGCTTCACGCAGGTCGTGCTCGCCGACGAGAAGGCCGCCGAGGGCACGGAGCTGGTGTTCGTGCTCGGCGGCGACGGCACCCTGCTGCGCGCCGCCGAGCTGGCGCGGGCGGCGGGCGTGCCGGTGCTGGGGGTGAACCTGGGCCGGGTCGGTTTCCTGGCCGAGGCCGACTCCGACGCGCTGTACGAGGCGATCAAGCACGTCGTCGACCGGGACTACGAGGTCGAGGAGCGGATGACGCTCGACATCACCGCGTCGGTCGACGGCGAGGTGCTGGAGGGCACGTGGGCGCTCAACGAGGCCAGCGTGGAGAAGAGCACCCGGGAACGGATCCTGGACGTCGTGGTGGAGGTGGACGGGCGGCCGGTGTCGGCGTTCGGCTGCGACGGCGTGCTGGTGGCGACCCCGACCGGGTCGACGGCGTACGCGTTCTCCGCGGGCGGCCCGGTGGTGTGGCCGGACGTGCAGGCGCTGCTGGTGGTGCCGAGCAACGCGCACGCCCTGTTCGCCCGGCCCCTGGTGGTGTCGCCGGCGTCCGTGGTGGCGCTGGAGGTCGACCCGGAGGGCCATCCGGCGGTGCTGTGCGCGGACGGTCGCCGCACGGTGAACCTGCCGCCGGGGGCGCGGGTCGAGGTGGTCGGCGGCCGCACGCCGTTGCGGCTGGTCCGGTTGCGGCCGGGTCCGTTCACCGACCGGCTGGTGGAGAAGTTCGAGCTGCCGGTGCAGGGGTGGCGGGGTCCGTCGGCCAAGTGAGGCCGGCTTGATCGACACGGGGACACCCGCCCCCGAGCACACGCTTTGTCTGTGTCGCCCAGTAGTGTTCCGTGCGTGCTGGCCGAGATGCGCATCCAGGGCCTCGGTGTGATCGACGAGGCCACCCTTGAGCTCGATGCCGGTTTCACCGTGGTGACGGGCGAGACCGGCGCGGGCAAGACGATGGTCGTGACCGGGCTCCACCTGCTGAGCGGTGGTCGGGCCGAGGCGTCCCGCGTGCGCAACGGCGCGGACAAGGCGGTGGTCGAGGGGCGGTTCCAGGCGCCCGCGGGCAGTCCGGCGGCGAAGGTCGCCGAGGAGGTCGGCGGCGAGCCCGACGACGACGGCAGCGTGATCGCGATCCGCACCGTCGGCGCGGACGGGCGTTCCCGGGCCCACCTCGGCGGCCGCTCCGTGCCGGTCGGCGTGCTGTCCGAGCTGGCCGAGCAGCTGATCGCGGTGCACGGGCAGAACGACCAGCTGCGGCTGCTGCGGCCCGCCGAGCAGCGCTCCGTGCTGGACCGGTTCGCCGGTGACGAGGTCGCCGAGCCGCTGCGGTCCTACCGCAAGGTCCGCGACGAGTGGCTGCGGGTGGCGACCGAGCTGACCGAGCGCACCGCGCGGTCGCACGAGCTGGCGCGCGAGGCCGAGATGCTGCGGCACGGCCTGACCGAGATCGGCTCGATCGACCCCAAGCCCGGCGAGGACGAGGAGCTGGTCGCCGAGGCTCGCCGGCTCGCCGACGCCGACCAGTTGCGCGAGGCCGCCTCGGGCGCGCAGTACGCGGTGGCGGGCTCGCCCGACGGCGACCCGGACGTGCCCGGCGCGCTCGGCCTGATCGGCGAGGCGCGGCGGCGGCTGACGGCGTCGGACGACCCGAAGCTGCGCGACCTGGAGCCGCGGCTGGTGGAGGCGGAGACGCTGCTCGCCGACGTCGGCGCGGAGATCGCCTCGTACCTGGAGCACCTGGACGCGGACCCGGCGCGGTTGGAGCTGGTGCTCGCCCGCCAGTCCGAGCTGAAGTCGTTGACCCGCAAGTACGCCGCGGACGTGGACGGCGTGATCGCGTGGGCTCGGGACGCGTCGTCGCGGTTGGCCGGGCTCGACACGTCGGACGAGGCGTTGGCGGCGTTGGCCGCGCGGCGCGACGAGCTGGCCGTGGAGCTGGCCACCTACGCGGGGCAAGTGACCGCCGAACGGGTCGCCGCGGCCGAGGAGCTGGGCAAGGCGGTGTCGGACGAGCTGACCGGCCTGGCCATGCCGCACGCCACGGTCGAGGTCGCGGTGCGGCCCAGGGTGGCGGAGCAGGGCGACCCGCAGGCGTTGAAGGTGGGCGCGCAGCTGCTGCACGCCGGCGCCAGCGGTGTCGACGACGTGGAGCTGCGGCTGATCGCGCACCCCGGCGCGCCCGCGCTGCCGGTGCACAAGGGCGCGTCCGGCGGTGAGCTGTCGCGGGTGATGCTGGCGCTGGAGGTCGTGCTGTCGCACTCCGACCCGGTGCCCACGCTGGTGTTCGACGAGGTCGACGCCGGTGTCGGCGGCCGGGCGGCGGTCGAGGTGGGCCGCAGGCTCGCCCGGTTGGCGCGCAGCCACCAGGTCATCGTGGTCACGCACCTGCCGCAGGTCGCCGCGTTCGCCGACCGGCACCTGGTGGTGGACAAGACCGCGGACGGCGTGCTGACCCGCAGCGGCGTGCGCAGGCTGGACGAGTCGCAGCGCGTGGTCGAGCTGGCCCGGATGCTCGCCGGCATGGACTCCACCGACACCGGCCGCGCGCACGCCGAGGAGCTGCTGGCGGCGGCGAAGGCCGACAAGGACACCGTGCCCGTGGTGCGGCGCAAGGCGAAGAAGAAGTGAGCAGCCGGCTGCTCGGCGCGGTCCTGCTGGTGGTGGCCGGTGTCGGGGCCGTGATCGGCACGTTCCTGCCGTTGTTCACGCAGGGCGGCGAGTCGGTGGGCGCGCCGCCGATGGTCATCGTGACCTCGTGGCAGCACGTCTTCGCCAACGTGCCGGAAGGTCTGGACTTCGGCACCGTGCAGAGCACCCAGTACGGGGTGCCGATCGTCGTGGCGGCCGTGCTGCTGGGCATCGCGGTGGCGCTGGTGTTCCTGCCGGAGTCGCAGCGCCTGGCCTCCCGCTACCTGGCGATCGGCGGCACGGGCGTGCTCGTGGGGGCGGTGTCGAGTGCGGTCGCGTACGTCGTGGCCATCGTCGGCAACGCGTCGCGGCAGCCCGAGGGGCAACCCTTCGCGGTGACGGTCGGCGAGGGCGTCGTGGTGCTCGGCGCGTCGGTGGTGGTCGCCGTGGTCGGCGTCGTGCTGCTGCACGCCCGGCGGCCCGAGCCACGCCCTGAGGGGCCCGTGGTCTACCGGGTCGACGGCGTCGAGGACGACACCGACACCCCGCCGTTCGGCATCCCCGTGGCCGAGGTCGAGGTCGCGCGGCTCCCGGACTCCCGGCCCGACGACTCCCGACACGACGACCGCCGCGTCGAAGGACCGTGACGGCGAGGCCGGGCCGGGGGCGAAACCGCACCCGGTCGGCCGTTGGCGACGGCGCCCGTCCCGGCTTTGCTGGTAGGTGTGGAGTGGTCGGTCCGCCGGGCCGCGGCACGCCACCGAGCACGGAGGAGAAGGCCACATGACCCGGCGCGCGTTCGTCGTCCTGACCATCGGCGCGGGCGCGCTCATGGTGGTGTTGGGCTCGTTGTTCCCGCTGTACGGGGTGGAGACCTCCGTGCGGCCGGGGATGGACGTCTCGGTGCCCAACGGGATCCGCCGGCTCATGGCGCTCTCCGGCTGGGAGTACGTGGAGGAACCGCCGTCGGGCAACGCGGGCGGCGTCCAGTTCGACTTCCCCGTCTACGGCTACGGCCTGGTCTTCGCCGCCGTCCTCGCCGCGGTGGGCGCGTTGCTGCAACTGCGCTCGCCGCTGCTCGCGGCGGTGGGCCGGTTCGGCGTGCTCGCGGCGGTCGGGGTGGTCGTCGGCACGCTGTGGACCGCGCTGGAGACGTTGCGGACGCTGTTCAGCGTCGACATGTCGTCGCCCATGGTCACCCACGAGGAGTTCGTCGGCACGGGCACGTGGCTGATCGGCGCGTCGGCGCTGGCGATGCTCGTCGGCGCGGTGGTGGCGCAGGACTGGCCGGCCCGCGTGCCGCGGCCCACCGGGGTGTCGGTGTACCAGGTGGCGGACGACGACGACACGCCGCCGTTCGGCATCGCCATCCCCGTGTCCGAGCTGGACGTCCCACCGGGTGACCCCGCCCCGCCGGCCGGTCCCGTGGCGCCACCGGTGGCCGAGCTGCCGCCCCTCGCCGACCTGCCACGACCGCACGGCGCGCCGGATCCGGCGACCGACCCACGACGTCACCCTACCGGGGGTAATCCGTCCACTGTGGATTAGTGGAGTCACTGACCAGCCCGGATCGGCTCGGCGTGTTGGCCGCCGACCGCGCGCGACGTGAGTCACCATCGGTTCATGAAGCTCTCCGGGTTGCTCGGCCGCGCGCACCACGAACTGCCAGGCGTCACCGGTGTGGCGCGCGTCGACCGCCGCTCGGGCGACCTGCTGCGCCGGCTGAGTCCCGGTGACGTCGCGGTCCTCGACCACGTCGACATCGACCGCCGCACCGCCGAGGCCCTCGTGCACGCGGGGGTGGTGGGCGTGGTCAACGCGTCGACGTCCATCTCCGGCCGGTTCCCGAACCTCGGCCCGGAGCTGCTGGTCGAGGCGGGCGTCCCGCTGGTCGACGGCGTCGGCACGGCGGTGCTGCGCGAGATCAAGGACGGCACCAAGCTGCGGCTGCACGACGGCGCGGTGTTCGTCGGCGACAAGGAGGTCGCGCGCGGCGTCGCGCAGGACGCCGAGTCGATCGCCGACGCGATGATCGAGGCCAAGGCGGGCATGGCCGCCCAGCTGGAGGCGTTCTCGGCGAACACGATCGAGTTCCTGCGCCGGGAACGGGCGCTGCTGCTGGACGGCATCGGCGTGCCCGAGCTGCTCGTGCCGATCCGCGACCGGCAGGTGCTGGTCGTCGCGGGCGGTCCCCGGCACGCCGAGGAGCTGCGCAAGCTGCGCCGCTACATCCGCGAGCACCGGCCGGTGCTGATCGGTGTGGACGCGGGCGCGGACACCCTGCACGAGGCGGGCTTCGACCCGGACGTCATCGTCGGCGACCCGGACGCCATCGCCACCGCGACGTTGCGGTCCGGCTCGGAGGTCGTGGTGCCGGCGCAGGTCGACGGCCACGCGCCCGGCCTGGAGCGCATCCAGGACCTGGGCATCGGCGCGGTGACGTTCCCCGCGAGCGGCAACTCCGAGGACCTGGCCCTGCTGCTGGCCGAGGCGCACGGCGCGTCCCTGGTGGTGACCGTGGGCCTGCAGGCCGGCCTGCGGGAGTTCCTGGACCGGGGCAACGCCGGGTCCACGCCCTCGACGTTCCTCACCCGGCTCAAGCTCGGCAACAAGCTGGTCGACGGGCACGCCGTCGCGACCCTGCACCGCGGCCGGGTGTCGTCGGGGCTGATCGTCCTGCTGGTGCTGGCCGCGGTGGCGGCGATGGTGGCCGCGCTGGCGGTGTCCGGGGTCGGCCAGGTCTACGTGGACCTCGCGGCCGACGCGTTCCGCTCCGTCGTCGACTGGTTCAGGGGGTTGTTCGGGTGATCTCGCTGCGCTACCACATCGTCTCCATCACCGCGGTGTTCCTGGCGCTGGCCGTGGGGGTGGTGCTCGGCTCGACCGCGATCAGCGGCAGGCTGCTGTCCGGGCTCAACGAGGACAACGGCGAGCTGGGCCGGGAGGTCGCCGCGTTGCAGTCCGAGCGCAACGGCCTGGACGCCCGGCTCGCCGACGCGGACCGGTTCGCGAGCACCGTCGGACCGCTGGCCGTGAAGGGGCAGCTGGCGGACCGGACCGTGCTGCTGGTCACCACCGCCGGCGCCGAGCCGCAGGACCGGGACGCGGTGACCGACCTGCTGCGCGCGGCGGGCGCCACCGTCACCGGCGAGCTCCAGCTCACCGAGTCGTTCACCGATCCGGACAAGGCCGACCAGCTGCTCGACCTGGTCGCCCGGCTCCAGCCGGCGGGCACCGTGCTGCCGACCGGCGGCGACCCCGGCACCAGGGCGGGCGGGCTGCTCGGCGCCGTGCTGCTGCTCGACAAGGACGGCAGCCGGCCGCAGGCCACGCCCGACGAGGTGGCGGCGGCGCTGGGCGGGCTGTCCAGCGCGGGTTTCGTCAAGGCGGGGCCGGGGTTGCAGGCGGCGCAGCTGGCCGTGGTGCTGACCGGCGGGGCGGCCACGGGCGACTCGGCGGCCGACCGGGCCTCGGTGGTGGCGCGGTTCGCCACCCAGCTCGACCGGTCCGGCGCGGGCGCCGTGCTGGCGGGCGGTGACGGGTCGGCCGACGGCACGGGCGCGGTCGGCGTGGTGCGGGCGGACACGGCGGCGACGTCCGTGCTGTCGACCGTGGACCACGCGGGCACGGCGGCCGGGCGGGTGGTCGTGGTGCTCGCGCTGCGTGAGCAGTTGGACGGCAAGGCGGGCCGCTACGGGGTGGCCGGCAACGCCGAAGCCCCCGCACCGGGCGCGTCCGGCTGAGCCGTCGGGCGGGTTGAGGGCTTCCGGCGCGCCCGAGGTGTCGGGTGCTCGCGCCATCGGTTCGGGCTGTCGGGTGTGCTCGGGCGGTCGGGAGCGCCTGGGCTGTCGGGCACGCGAAGGCCCTCGGTTGTGCTCGGCGGGACACCGGGTCCCCCGGGCGGTCCCGGCCCGGCAACGGGGCGTTCCCGCGCTGTTCCCGCCCGGTTTTCGCCTGGTTCTCGCCCGGTTCGTGCTCGGTTCGCGCCTGGTTCGCGGTGGCTCGGTCGCCTGTTCGGGCCGTCCTAGGCCATCCGAGTGACGCCCTTGCCCGCCCGCCGGCGCGCTGGGTGACCGGCGGCGTGTTAGCGTTAGGGCCCGTGGACAGGGCGCTGAGCTGTGCGGAACCACCGCAGCCGGCCCCTAGCGGACATCCAGACCACGGGGAGCCTCCTTGGTGCAGCAGGCACGTACGACCAAGCACGTTTTCGTCACCGGGGGTGTGGCGTCGTCCCTCGGCAAGGGGTTGACCGCGTCCAGCCTCGGACAGCTGCTCACCTCTCGCGGTCTCCGCGTGACCATGCAGAAGCTCGACCCCTACCTGAACGTCGACCCGGGCACGATGAACCCGTTCCAGCACGGCGAGGTGTTCGTCACCGACGACGGCGCGGAGACCGACCTCGACATCGGCCACTACGAGCGGTTCCTGGCGCGCGACCTCTCCGGTGACGCGAACGTGACCACCGGGCAGGTGTACTCCGAGGTCATCGCCAAGGAGCGGCGCGGCGAGTACCTGGGCGACACCGTCCAGGTGATCCCGCACATCACCGACGAGATCAAGCGGCGCATCCGGGCCATGGCCGAGCCGGGCCCCGACGGCGTCATCCCGGACGTGGTGATCACCGAGGTCGGCGGCACGGTCGGCGACATCGAGTCGCTGCCGTTCCTGGAGGCGTGCCGGCAGGTGCGCCACGACGTCGGCCGGGACAACGTGTTCTTCCTGCACGTGTCGCTGGTGCCCTACCTCGCGCCGTCCGGTGAGCTGAAGACCAAGCCGACCCAGCACTCCGTGGCCGCGCTGCGCAACATCGGCATCCAGCCCGACGCCATCGTGTGCCGGGCCGACCGGGAGATCCCGGACGCGTTGAAGCGCAAGATCGGCCTGATGTGCGACGTGGACACCGAGGCCGTGGTGGCGGCGGTGGACGCGAGGTCCATCTACGACATCCCCAAGGTGCTGCACGGCGAGGGCCTGGACGCGTACGTGGTGCGGCGGCTCGACCTGCCGTTCCGCGACGTCGACTGGACCGTGTGGGGCGACCTGCTCGACCGCGTGCACAACCCGTCCGAGAAGGTCCGGGTCGGCCTGGTCGGCAAGTACGTCGACCTGCCCGACGCCTACCTGTCGGTGACCGAGGCGCTGCGGGCCGGCGGGTTCGCGCACCGCACCAAGGTCGAGATCGTGTGGGTGCCCTCCGACGAGTGCCAGACGCCGTCCGGCGCGGCGCACGCCCTGGGCGGGCTCGACGCGATCCTCATCCCCGGCGGGTTCGGGGTGCGCGGCATCGAGGGCAAGATCGGCGCGATCACCTACGCCCGGACCCGCGGCATCCCGCTGCTCGGCCTGTGCCTCGGGTTGCAGTGCCTGGTCATCGAGGCGGCGCGGAACCTGGCGGGGATCGCCGACGCGAACTCGGCGGAGTTCGAGGACACCGGGTCGCCGGTCATCAGCACCATGGCCGACCAGGAGGACGTCGTCTCCGGGCAGCGCGACATGGGCGGCAC
Source organism: Actinosynnema sp. NPDC002837 (assembly GCF_040295345.1). Classification (NCBI taxonomy): domain Bacteria; kingdom Bacillati; phylum Actinomycetota; class Actinomycetes; order Pseudonocardiales; family Pseudonocardiaceae; genus Actinosynnema; species Actinosynnema sp. NPDC002837. The sequence continues at coordinate 23,243 of NZ_JBEOVG010000094.1, read as the reverse complement.
GATGCGGCTCGGCGCCTACCCGGCGTCGTTGCTGCCGGGCTCGCAGGTGGCGGCGGCGTACGGGTCGCTGGAGGTCTCCGAGCGGCACCGGCACCGCTACGAGGTCAACAACGCCTACCGCTCGAAGCTGGGCGAGGCGGGGTTGGTGTTCTCCGGGACGTCGCCGGACGGGCGGCTGGTGGAGTTCGTCGAGCTGCCGGCCGACGTGCACCCGTTCTTCGTGGCCACGCAGGCGCACCCGGAGCTGAAGTCCCGTCCGACCCGCCCGCACCCGCTGTTCGCGGCGTTCGTGAAGGCGGCGTTGGACTACCGGCTGGCCGACCGGCTGCCGCTGCCCGAGCCCGCGGGGGCCGCGCAGTGACTCCTCGGCACGAGTTCGGGACTGTTTCGTCGCGGGACGTGCACGTCGGGCGCGTCGTCGCGTTGCGGGTGGACGAGGTCGCCATGCCTGGTGGCGGTACGGCATCGCGCGAGGTGGTGGAACACCTCGGCGCGGTGGCGGTGGTGGCCTTGGACGAGGCCGGTGCGGTGAGGTTGATCCACCAGTACCGGCACCCGTTGGGCCGGCGGCTCTGGGAGCTGCCGGCCGGGTTGTTGGACTCGGGTGACGAGACGCCGCTGGCCGCCGCGGAGCGGGAGCTGGCCGAGGAGGTCGGGCTCGCGGCGTCGGAGTGGGTGACGTTGGTGGACGTCGCCGTCTCGCCCGGGTTCACCGACGAGGTGGTGCGGGTGTTCCTGGCTCGTGGGCTCACCGAGGTCGATCGCGAGGTGCAGGGCGAGGAGGAGGCCGACCTGGAGGCGAAGAGCTTCCCGTTGGCCGAGGCGGTGGACATGGTCCTGGCCGGGGAGATCGTCAACGGCCCCGCCGTGTCCGGGCTGCTCGCCGCGCACGCCGTGGTCACCGGCGGCGGAACGGGGCGCCCCTCCGACGCCCCGTTCACCGACCGCCCGACCCGGTTCGCCGCCCGCAGTTCCTGAGCGTGGGACTCGCGGTGCCCGAGCGTTCGACACGCGGGCGCTGGGCGTTCGACTCGTCCGCGTGTCGAACGCTCAGGTCGCGTCCGTCGGACGCTCGGGACCGGTGAGTTCTGCGTTCAGGTGCAGGTCGGGCAGGGTCGGGCGCTCGTACTCGCGGTCGAACGGTGTGGCTCCGCGCGGTGTGCGCAGGCCGCGCCGCTTCTCGGCTCGGCGGGTCGCCGCGTAGGCCTCCACGTGCAGTTTCCACCGGCCCCGCAGCACCAGCAGCACGTCCAGCGCCGCCGCCAACGCCCGCTCGTCGCGTTCGAACGGGCCCGCCACCAGCTCCAGGTAGCGCATGGTGACCGCGTACGGCGCCGCGTGGAAGCGCCGCACGCACGAGCGGAACGCCGACGCGCGGTGCGGCAGGGGCAGGGTCGCGTCGCCTGCCCGGTGCGCGTACCAGGAGAAGCCCACGGTTGGTGAGTATCCGGGGAGGGGGAAGCGGATAATGGCGTTCGTGGGCGTGCGATGGCCGTTGGCGGTGGCCGCGGCGGCGGTGGGCGGGTGCGGGGTGCTGCTGTTCGTGGACCCCAACCGGCCCGGGTCGTTCCTGCCGCCGTGCCCCCTCTACGCGTTGACCGGCATCCAGTGCCCGGCCTGCGGGTCGACCCGGATGGTGCACGCCCTGCTGCACGGCGACCTGGTCGCCGCCTGGCAGTTCAACGCCGTCATGCTGCTGGTCGGGCTGCCGCTGCTGGCCTGGCTGTGGGTGCGGTGGTTCCGGGCGGCCAAGCGGGGACGGCCGGCGCCGCCGGTGTCGCGGAAGGTCGGCGTGCCGGTGGTGGCCCTCGCCGTCACGTGGATGGTCGCGCGGAACCTAGTCGCGTAGCTTGCGGCCCTGGCTGTCCGTGCCGCCGTTGACCAGCAGGACGATCCCGTCGATCAACGACCAGATGCCGCACCCGCCGCAGGTCAGCAGCTGTGCGATGCCGATCGCCGTGTCGCCCATGTAGAACCGGCCGATGCCGAACGGCAGCGCCAGCTGCAGCACGCCCGCCGCGATGCGCGACTTGTCGGACAACGGCTGCCCGGTCAGCGGGTCGAAGCCGTACGGCGCGTTGGGGTTGAACCCGGGCGGGTAGCCGTACGCCGGGCCGTAGGGCTGGGACGGGTCCGCGTAACCGGGCGGCGGGTAGCCGGGGATGCCCTGGCCGGGCGTGGCGGCGTAACCGGGCGGCGGCGGGGTCGGGTACGCGGCCGTCGGCGGGTAGCCCGGCGGCAGGAACACCGGGTGCGGCTGCGGCAGGTCGTGGAACAGCGCCGCCAGCTCCTGCGCGGACTGGGCCGCGGACGCGTAGCCGACGCGCTGCTCGTACTCGCCGATCTCCAGGCGACCGGCCGCGAAGTGGTCGTTCAGCGCGGTGATCGCCTCTTCGCGCTGCTGGTCGCCGATGCGCACCTGGTGGGGTTCCGACACACGTAAACGCTAACAGCCGCGAGCCGGTGGTCGAGCCGGAACCCGCTGGTCGACCTACGCTTCAGGGGTGCTGGTCGGAGTTCCCCGAGAGGTGAAGAACCACGAGCACCGGGTCGCCATCACCCCCGCCGGTGTGGTGGAGCTGGTGCGGCGGGGCCACCGCGTGCTGATCGAGGCGGGGGCCGGCGGCGGTTCCTCGATCCCGGACCGCGAGTTCGCCGCGTCCGGCGCGGAGATCGTGCGCGACGCGGACGACGTGTGGGGCGACGCCGAGCTGGTGCTCAAGGTGAAGGAGCCGGTGGCCGAGGAGTTCCACCGGATGCGGCCGGGGCAGACCCTGTTCACCTACCTGCACCTGGCCGCCGACGCCCGCTGCACGCACGCGATCGTCACCTCCGGCATCGACGCCATCGCCTACGAGACCGTGCAGCTGGCGGACGGCTCGCTGCCGCTGCTCGCGCCGATGAGCGAGGTCGCGGGGCGGATGGCGGTGCAGGTCGGCGCGCACTGCCTGGAGCGCAACCAGGGTGGGCGGGGTGTGCTGCTCGGCGGCGTGCCCGGCGTGCCGGCGGGGAAGGTGGCGGTGATCGGCGCGGGGGTGGCGGGCGTGAACGCCGCCGCGGTGGCCGTGGGCATGCAAGCCGAGGTGGTCGTGCTGGACACCAACGTCAACCGGCTGCGGCAGATCGACTTCGCCTACCGGGGGCACCTGCAGACCGTGGCGAGCAACTCGTACGAGGTGGAGAAGGCGTGCCGGTGGGCTGATCTGGTGATCGGCGCGGTGCTCGTGCCCGGCGCCAAGGCCCCGACGCTGGTGGGCAACGAGCTCGTGTCGACCATGCGGTCCGGCTCGGTGCTCGTCGACATCGCCATCGACCAGGGCGGTTGCTTCGCCGACTCACGGCCGACCACGCACGACGACCCGACGTACCGGGTGCACGGTTCGGTGTTCTACTGCGTGGCGAACATGCCGGGCGCGGTGCCGCACACCTCGACGTGGGCGCTCACGAACGTCACACTGCCCTACGTGACGGCGCTGGCGGACAAGGGGTTTCGACGGGCGATCAGCGACGATCCGGCGTTGGCCAAGGGCGTGAACGCGGTGCGCGGCGCCGTCGTGCAGGCCGAGGTGGCCAGGGCGCACGGGATGCGGCACGTTCCGCTGGACCTGCTGTGAGCGTTGGGCGGGGGAGCGGTCCGGCGGGGGCCGGCGGCGGGACACCGGAATTGTCGGACCCCTCTGGGAGAATGAAAGCAGGGGACCCCCTGGCGGGGACCCCTGCGGGGCATGCGCCTACGGCGGCGGCTCCTACGGCGGCGGCTCCTACGGCGGCGGGGTCTTCGGCGGCGGGGTCTTCGGGTCGCGCTCCTGGGGCGGCAGGGACCGCTGGGGGGCGGGCGGCTGCTCCGGGGCGGGCGGCTGCGGCTGCTGACGTGGCGGGTTCTTCGGAGGCGGCTTCGGCGGGTGCAGATCCTTCAGCGGCGACGCCTGTGGCGCATACGGCTGCGATTGCCTCGGCCAGGCGTGCCCGTGCGGCGGGGACGGCTGCGGCGGGCACGGCTGCGGGAGATGCGTCGGAAGCGCGGGTGACGCCTGCGGTGCGTGCGGTGGGGGCGTACCTGGACCACCTGGCGGTGGAGCGGGGGACGGCGCGCAACACGCTCGACTCCTACGGCCGGGACCTGCGCCGCTACACCGCGCACCTGGCGGCCGACGGGGTCGACGACCTGGCCCACGTCACCGAAACCCTGGTCGGGGACTTCCTGGCCACCCTGCGCGAGTCCGGGCTGGCCGCCTCCTCCGCCGCACGCACCCTGGTCGCGGTCCGCGGGTTGCACCGCTTCGCGCACCTCGAAGGCCTCACCGCGCACGACCCCGCCCGCGCCATCCGCCCGCCGACCCCACCGCGCCGGCTGCCCAAGGCCCTGCCCGTCGACGACGTGCTGAAGCTCCTCGAAGGCCCCGCCGACACCCCCGCCCACCTGCGCGATCGCGCCCTCCTGGAGCTGCTGTACTCCAGCGGCGCGCGGATCAGCGAAGTCGTCGGGCTCGACGTGGACGACGTCGACGCCGCCGAGCGCACCGTGCTGCTCGACGGCAAGGGCGGCAAGCAGCGGATCGTGCCGGTCGGCCGCCCGGCGCTCGCGGCGCTGGAGGCATACCTCGTGCGAGCCCGCCCCACCCTGGCCAAACGCGGCACGCCCGCGCTGTTCCTCAACGCCCGCGGCGGCCGGTTGAGCCGGCAGACGGCCTGGCAGGTGCTGAAGACGGCGGCCGAACGCGCCGGCATCGAGGCCGAGGTCTCACCGCACACGCTGCGGCACTCGTTCGCCACCCACCTGCTGGAAGGCGGCGCGGACGTGCGGGTCGTGCAGGAACTGCTGGGTCACGCCTCCGTGACGACGACCCAGGTGTACACACTGGTCACCGTCAACACCTTGCGCGAGGTCTACGCGACCGCCCATCCTCGCGCATCGGGTGGAACATGAGCGGTCCACGGGTACCGTGGGCGGCTCGCCCGACCGGGCGCCCACCCGCTTCCGATGAGCCCGACGAGCTGGAGGTGCCGACCCGGTGCCGAACTTGGACGAGCCCGAGCGCAGCGCGATCGAGCTGGGCGCGGTGCTGCACGCGTTGAGCGACGCCACCCGGCTGGCGGTGGTGCGGCAGATCGACTCCGACGGCGAGCGCCTGTGCGGCGCGCTGATGGTGGAGGTCGCCAAGTCCACGTTGTCGCAGCACCTGCGCGTGCTGCGGGAAGCGGGCATCACCCGCACCAGGGCCCGCGGCAACCAGCGGTGGGTGTCGCTGCGGCGCGACGACCTCGACGAGCTGTTCCCCGGGCTGCTCGACGTGGTGCTCCGCGCGGCCGAGCGGAACTGCCGCAACGCCGGTGACCACGCCGCCGACCGGGCCGGGGCGCGGGCCGGCGCGACGCCCTGAGCCCGCGCCGACGCCCCGAGCCTCGCAAAACGCGCTGAGAACGATTGACCGCGCTTCGGCGGGGCGCGTTGCCGGTGGACCTCGGTGTGCCTAGGCTGCGCCCAGGCAGAGGACTAGGAATCGGGAAGGCGATGTCGACACCGGAGCACGCGGGTCAGGCGTGGGGACCACCTCCACCACCCCCGCAACCGTCCGGTGTGCCGCGCGCCTCGGTCGAGCTGAGCCTCGCCCCGCACGCCGCACCCGCTGACGAAGACGCGACCGAGCAGGTCGCGGGCGATATCGGGCCGACGGGCCGCCCGCTGCGCCACGTCGCCGACCCACCGCTCGTCGCCAGGCACGGCCCGGCGAAGATCCTCGCGGTGTGCAACCAGAAGGGCGGGGTCGGCAAGACCACGTCCACCATCAACCTCGGCGCGGCGCTGACCGAGTACGGCCGGAAGGTGCTGCTGGTCGACTTCGACCCGCAGGGCGCGCTGTCGGTCGGCCTCGGCGTGCACCCGCACCAGCTCGACCAGACGATCTACAACGTGATCATGGAGCGCGACGTCGGCGTCCGCGACGTGATCATGAGCACCCCGGTCGAGGGCATGGACCTGCTGCCCAGCAACATCGACCTGTCCGCCGCGGAGATCCAGCTGGTCTCCGAGGTGGGCCGGGAGCACACGCTGGTCCGCACGCTGCGCCCGGTCATCGAGCACTACGACTACGTGCTGGTGGACTGCCAGCCGTCGCTCGGCCTGCTCACGGTCAACGCCCTCGCGGCGGCTGACGGCGTCCTCATCCCGCTGGAGTGCGAGTTCTTCAGCCTGCGCGGGGTCGCCCTGCTGATAGACACCATCGAGAAGGTCAGGGAGCGGTTGAACCCGAAGCTGGAGATCACCGGCATCCTCGCCACCATGTACGACCCGCGCACCCTGCACTCCCGCGAGGTGATGGCGCGCGTGGTCGAGGCGTTCGGCGACGTCGTGTTCGACACGGTGATCAACCGCACCGTCCGGTTCCCGGAGACGACCGTCGCCGGCGAGCCGATCACCAGCTGGGCGCCCCGCTCGGGCGGCGCGAAGGCCTACCGCGCGTTGGCGCGCGAGGTGATCGCCCGGTGACCCGACGCCCATCACTGCCGGGCGCGTCCGAGCTGTTCCGCCTCACGACCGGCACCCCCGCCGCCGACGTGCCCGCCCAGGAGCAGTCGGCGCCGCGGCGCGGCACGGGGCGGCAGAAGCACTCGACCAAGATCACGGTGTACGTGTCCGACGAGGAGCTGCTGGCGCTGGAGCACGCGCGGCTGGCGTTGCGCGGCGAGCACGGCCTCGCGGTCGACCGCGGACGTGTGGTGCGCGAAGCCATCGCGATCGTGCTGGACGACCTCGAAGGGCACGGCGAGGAGTCGCTGCTGGTGCGTAGGTTGCGCGAGCAGTGAGCGGTGACGCACCCGAGACCGAACCCGAAGTCGCCGCGCCGGTCGAGGCAGTCGAGGCGGTGGCGCCCGCGGCACCGGACGACGGCCGGTTCAAGGTCAAGCTGACCAACTTCGAGGGGCCGTTCGACCTGCTGCTGCAGCTGATCTCGCAGCACACGCTGGACGTGACCGAGGTGGCGCTGCACACCGTCACCGACGACTTCATCGCCTACATCCGGGCGTTGGGCGACCAGTGGGACCTGGACGAGACGACCGAGTTCCTGGTCATCGCGGCGACCCTGCTCGACCTCAAGGCGGCCCGCCTGCTGCCCTCGGGCGACGTGGAGGACGAGGACGACCTGGCGCTGCTGGAGGCGCGGGACCTGCTGTTCGCGCGGCTGCTGCAGTACCGGGCGTACAAGCAGGTCGCGGCGCTGTTCGCGGAGCTGGAGCGGGGCGCGTACCGGCGCTACCCGCGGTCGGTGGCGCTGGAGCAGCGGTACGAGGGGCTGTTGCCCGAGGTGATGCTGGGGGTGGACGCCCGGCGGTTCAGCGAGATCGCCGCGGTCGTGTTCCGGCCCAAGCCGCCGCCGACGGTGTCGACCTCGCACATCCACCAGCACCGGGTCTCGGTGCGCGAGCACGCGGACCTGCTGCGGGCGCGGTTGGCGGAGCTGGGGACGGCCACGTTCGCCGAGCTGATCGCCGAGTGCGCGGAGACCATGGAGGTCGTGGCGCGGTTCCTGGCGCTGCTGGAGCTGTACCGGGAGCAGTCGCTGGCCTTCGAGCAGCCCGATCCGCTCGGCGAGCTGCGCATCACGTGGGTCGGCGGCACGATCGAACAGGCGCAGGCGCAGGCCCGCGACGAGGACGAGGAGTACGGGTGAGCGACCACGCAGCGACCGGCCCCGGGCCGGCCGGGGCCGACGAGCCGGTGGTCGGGCCCGACGTGGCGGTGGAGTCGGTCGCGGCCGGGTTCGAGCAGGTCACGGACGCGGACGCCGGCGTGCCGGGGTCCGGTGCGGTCGGGGAGTCGGGGATGTTGCCGTTGGCCGTGGAGCCCGAGCCGGGTTCCGAGGACGAGGTCGAGGCGGGTGGGTTGCCGGACCTCTCCGACGACGCCGAGCTCGACGGCGCGTTGGAGTCGATCCTGCTCGTCGTGGACAGCCCGATCGCGGAGGAGCAGCTCGCGGGCGTGCTGGACCAGTCCGTGAAGCGCGTCACCGCCGCCCTGCGCCGGCTGGCCGACCGGTACACCGAGCAGGGCAGTGGCGTCGACCTGCGTAGAATCGGGGACGGCTGGCGGTTCTACACGCGGGACCGCTTCGCGCCATTCGTGGAGAAGCTGCTGCTCGACGGGCAGCGCGCCAAGCTCACCCGGGCCGCGTTGGAGACACTCGCGGTCATCGCCTACCGGCAGCCCGTGACCAGGGCCCGGATCGCGGCGGTGCGCGGGGTGAACGTGGACGGCGTCATCCGCACGCTCGTCGCGCGCGGCCTGATCGCCGAGACGGGCACGGACTCCGACACGGGTGGCATCCTTTACCGCACGACCGAACTGTTCCTGGAGCGGTTGGGGCTGTCGTCGTTGGGCGACCTGCCGCCGATCGCCCCCCTCCTGCCCGAAGTGGATGCGATCGACGATGTCTGACCAGGACCACAACCCCGAGGGGATCCGGCTCCAGAAGGTGCTCGCCAAGGCGGGCATCGCCTCGCGGCGGGTCGCCGAGGAGCTGATCGAACTCGGCCGCGTCCAGGTCGACGGCGAGGTGGTCCGCGAGCAGGGCCGCCGCGTCGACCCGGACACCGCGGTCGTGCACGTCGACGGCGTGCGCGTGGTGCTCAAGGAGGACGTGGTCACCATCGCGTTCAACAAGCCGCGCGGTGTCCTGTCCACCATGCACGACGACGCGCACCGACCGTGCGTCGGCGACTACCTGCACAACCGCAAGGAACGCCTGTTCCACGTCGGCAGGCTGGACGCCGACACCGAGGGCCTGCTGCTGCTGACCAACGACGGCGACCTCGCCCACCGGCTGATGCACCCGTCCTACGAGATCACCAAGACCTACCTGGCCGAGGTGCCCGGCCCGATCCCGAGGGACCTGGGCAAGCAGCTGCGCGCGGGCGTCGAGCTGGAGGACGGCCCGATCGCGGTCGACTCGTTCAAGCTGGTCTCGTCCGTGCCGGGCAAGGCGCTGGTCGAGGTGGTCCTGCACGAGGGCCGCAAGCACATCGTGCGCCGCCTGCTCGACCACGTCGGCCACCCCGTCGAGCACCTGGTCCGCACCGCGGTCGGCGAGGTGCGCCTGGGCAACCAGCGCCCCGGCTCGATGCGGGTGCTCAACCGCCAGGAAGTCGGCTCCCTCTACAAGGCCGTCGGGCTGTAGCCGGGGCAGGCGCTTGGTGGGGTCCCCCTTCACCACCAAGCGCCCCTCCCCCTGCGGAACCCTCACTCGGTTCCACCGCCATTCCTACGGCAGACGGGTTGTTCAGTGTCAGCGCGTGGACGCTGAACAGGCTTTTCTGAACAATCGCCCTCGTCGAAGGGGAGGGCGACGAAGCGATGGCCAGATCGGAGAGCCCCTTACGGGCGGACAGCCGTGACCTCGGCGAGTTCGCCGCCGACCTGAGAGCCCTGCGGGAACGGGCGGGCAGCCCCACGTACCGGCGGCTCGCCCGCGACGCCCACTACTCGGCGGCGGCGCTGTCGGAAGCGGCGAACGGTCGCAAGCTGCCGAGCCTCGCGGTCACGCTGGCGTACGTGCGCGCCTGCGGCGGTGACGCCGTGGCGTGGGAGTCGCGCTGGCGCGCGCTGGCCGAACGGATCGCCGACGCCAACCCGCGCACCCCGCCGGAGACGACCGAGGCCCCGTACACCGGGTTGGCGGCGTTCCAGGTGCGTGACGCGGACCGGTTCTTCGGCCGCGACCGCGTCGTGCGCGAGCTGACGGGTCTCGTCGCGCAACGCCGGTTCGCCGGGGTGTTCGGCGCGTCCGGCTCGGGCAAGTCGTCGGTGCTGCGGGCGGGCCTGGCGGCGACGTGGGGCCGGTGCTCGGTCGTGCTCACGCCCGGCGCGCGGCCGGTGCAGGAGCTGGCGGTGCGGGTCGCCGCGAGCACCGGCGGTGACGCGCCCGCGCTGGCCGCCGAGTTCACCGCGTACCCGGAGAACCTGCACCTGCGCGTGCGGCAGGCGCTCGTCGGCGGCGACGACGACCTGCTGATCGTGGTCGACCAGTTCGAAGAGGTCTTCACGCTGTGCCAGGACCCCGCCGAACGGGCCGCGTTCATCGCCGCGCTGACCACCGCCACGTCCGCGCCGACCAGCCGCACGCGCGTGGTGCTCGGCGTGCGGGCCGACTTCCTCGGCCACTGCGGCCAGTACCCGGAGCTGGTGGAGGCGCTGCGCGGCGGGCACGTCCTGGTCGGGCCGATGTCCGCGGACGAGCTGCGCGAGGCGATCGTGTCGCCCGCCGTCGCGGTCGGCTGCAAGGTGGAGACCGCGCTGGTCACGCGCCTGGTCGCGGACGCGGCGGGCCAGCCCGCGGTGCTGCCGCTGGTGTCGCACGCGTTGCTGGAGACGTGGCGCCGGCGGCGCGGTGTCGCGCTGACCCTGGCCGGCTACGAGGAGGTCGGCGGGGTCGAGCACTCGATCGCGCGCAGCGCCGAGCACGTCTACACGGCCATGAGCCCGGCCCGGCAGCTGATCGCCAAGCAGGTGTTCCTGCGGCTGATCGCGGTCGGCGAGGGCACCGAGGACACCAAGCGCCGCGTCGCCCGCGCCGAGGTCGACCACCCCGAGGTGCTGGCCGCGTTGGCGCAGGCCCGGCTGGTGGTGCTGGACCGGGACACGGTGGAGCTGGCGCACGAGGCGTTGATCCGCAACTGGCCGCGGCTGCGCGACTGGATCGCCGAGGACCGGGCGGGCCTGCGGGTGCAGCGGATGCTGACCGAGGCCGCGCACACCTGGGAGTCGCTGGACCGCGATCCCGGCGCGCTGTACCGGGGCACCCGGCTGGCGTTGGCGCGCGAGTGGGTCGACGGCACCCGCGGACCACGGCTCACGCCGGGCGAGATCCGGTTCCTCGAGGCCAGCGTCGCCGCGGACGACGCGGTGCGCGCCGTCGAGCTCGGGCGCACCCGGAGGTTGCGGCAGCTGGTGTCGGTGATGGCCGTGCTGCTGGTGCTGGCGTCCAGCGCGATCGTGTTCGCCGTCGTCGCCGAGCGGTCCGCGACCGAGCAGCGCAACATCGCGTTGGCGCACAAGGTGATCACCCAGGCCGCCGCGCTGCGCGACACCGACCCGGCGCTGTCGTTGCAGCTCACCCTGGCCGCGCACCGGCTCGCGCCGCTGCCCGAGACGCGGGACGCGTTGTACGGCGCGTTCACCGAGCCCTACGCGACCCGGATCATCGCGGTGCGCTCGGCGGCGGTCAGCCCGACCGGCACGCTGCTCGCCGTCACCGACGACACCAGCGTGCAGGACGTGCGGCTGGTGGACATCTCGGACCCGCGCCGCCCGGAGCACCGCGGCGTGCTGGCCGGGCTGACCGACCCGTGGGTGCTGGCGTTCAGCGACGACGGCCGGTGGCTCGCCGGGGCGTCCGCGAAGGCCATCGTGGTGTGGCGGGTGGCGGACCCGCGCCGACCCGTGGTCGTGCACCGGCTGGTCGACGCGGGCGAGCGGACGTCGGACCTGGCGTTCTCGCCCGACGCCCGGTACCTGGTCGCGGGCTTCGTCGCCGGCCGGGCGCGGGCGTGGGACCTGGCCGCGGGCGCCGAGCCGGTGCCGCTGCCGCAGACCGGCGGGTCGACCAGGGTGGCCTTCGTGTCCGGGCACGTGGTGGCGGTCGTGTCCGGCGACGTGGTGCACGCGGTCGACGTGGCCACCGGCGCGTCCGGGGTGCTGGTCGGCGGCGTCGGCCCGGTCACCGCGCTGGCGGTCGGCGACGACGGCCGGGTGCTCGCGACGGCGGGGGAGGACCGGGTGGTGCGGCTGTGGGAGGTCGCCGATCCCCGCCGGACCGCCCGGCAGGTGACGGCGCTGCGGCACGGCGGCGACGTGCGCGCGCTGGCGTTCAACGACGACGCGCGGGTGCTGGCCACGGCGGGGGACGACCGCTCCGCCCGGCTGTGGGACGTCACCGACCGGGACGCGCCGGTCGAGGCCACCGCGGTCGACGGCCACCTCGGCCCGGTCACCGCGGTCGCCTTCGCCGCCGGCGGACGGGCCCTGGTCACCGCGGGGACCGACCGGTCCGTCCGGCTCACCGACCTCACCGACCTGCCGGTCGCGCACCGCGCCACGGTGCGCTCGGTCACGGTCGCCGCCGATCGCCCCCTCGCCGCCACCGTGGACGTCGACGGCGTGCTGCGGCTCGTCGACATCTCCCCGCCGCGCGGCCCGCGCACCGCCTGGCCGCTGACCGCGCACCCGGGCCGGGTCCGCGCCGCCGCGCTCAGCCCGGACGGCGAGCACCTGGTCACCGTCGCCGACGACGGGCCGGTGCGGGTGTGGCGCACCGCCAACCTCGCCTCACCCGACCTGGTCGGCGAGGCGGGCCGGGCGCACGTGGTGGCGTTCAGCCCGAAGGGCACGCACTTCGTCACCGGCGCGTTCGACGACGGCGTGCCGCGCTTGTGGAACGTGGCGACCCTGGCGCAGGTCGCCGAGATCGCCGACGGGCGGGACGCCGGAGCGCCGGTCGCCGCGCTGGCGTTCGACGGCGACGGCGACCGGTTGGTCGTGGCCAGGGCCGGCGGCGCGGTCGAGGAGTGGGACACGACCGTCCCGCTGTGGCCCGAGCGGCGGCGGCGGGACGTGCTGGACGTCCGGTCGCCGGCCGAGGTGGCGTCGGCGGCCGGCGCGATGGCGACGGTGGGGTCCGACGGCGAGGCCGTGCTGTGGCGGGAGGTCGAGCCGGGGCACGGCGCCGCCGACTCGGACGTGCGGTTCGCCTCCGCCGAGCCGCTGGGGTCGGCGGTGCGCGCGGTCGCGGCGGCGGGGACCCTCGTCGCGGTCGCCGGCGCCGACGGGACGGTGCGCGTGCACGACGTGGCGGGCGACGGGCCCGCCCGGCAGGTGGCCGTGTTCGCCGCGCACTCCTCGGGCGTCAACTCGGTGGCGTTCACGTCCGACCGGCGCACGCTCGTCAGCGCGGGCGACTCGGTGCTGCGGTTCTGGGAGACCGGCCTGGACGCGGTGGTGGACCGGATCTGCGCCACCGCGCACCCCGGGATCACCGCGCGGCAGTGGGAGGTCCACTTCCCCGACTTGCCCTACGACCCGCCCTGTGCCAACCCCTAGTTCCACTGAGCGGAAGGCGAGGAGATCGGCCCCGCCACCTGCGGGCCGGCGTTGCAAGATCACATCATGAAGTTTTCCCGCCACTCATTGTGGCGGGGGACTTCACTCTCTAGATTGAGCCGGGTTAGTCGGGGTTGATCAACTGGGAAGAGGCGTTTGCGCGTGCGTGCGCTCACCCGAGGACTGCTCGGTGTGGCCGGGTTCCTCGTCATCTGGGAGCTGGTCGGCCGGTTCCGGCTGGTTCCCTCGGAGTACTTGCCACCGCCGTCCGTCGTAGCGGTGGAACTCGTGAAGTTGTTGGGGGATGAGGCTTTCCTGCGGGACGTCATCGCGACGGTCCTCGCCGTGCTCATCGCCGTGGCGCTGTCGGTCGGGATCGCCGTCCCGCTCGGCCTCGTCCTGGGCAGCGTGGCGCCCGTCCGGCACGCGACCCGCGCCGTTGTCGAGTTCCTGCGCCCCATCCCGTCGGTGGCGCTGATCCCGCTGGCGGTGCTGCTGCTCGGCATCGGACCCGAAACCAAGATCACCCTCGCGGTGTACGCGGCGATCTGGCCCATCCTGTTCAACACCATCTACGCGCTCGACGAGCTCGACCCCCTGCTGGTCGAGACCGCGCGGGCGTTCGGCTCCGGCCGGGTGCGCGTGCTCGCGTCGGTCGCCCTGCCCAGCGCGTTGCCGTTCGTGCTGACCGGCATCCGGCTCGCCGCCACGACGAGCCTGGTCGTGATCGTCAGCGTGGAGCTGCTGGAAGGCGGCTCCGGCGGCATCGGGCAGTACATCGCGATCGCGCGCAGCGGCGCGGGCCGGATGGACATCGTCCTGGCCGGCACGGTGGTCGCGGGCATCATCGGCTACGTGCTCAACGAAGGGCTGGAACGCGCGCAGCGCCGCTGGGTCGGCTGGAGCGCGGTCACCGGAGGTCGGTCGTGAGTCGATTCCTGCAGCGGTGGGCGGTGTTCGCGGGCCTCGTCGTGGTCTGGGAACTGCTCACCTGGTACGCCGACGACACGTTCTTCCCCCGCCCCACCGAGATCGCCGTGGCCGCGCACGACCTGTGGTTCTCCGGACCGGCCGGTGACCTGTTCCTCACCGACACGGTGTTCGACCACGTGTTCCCGAGCATCGGCCGGCTGCTCGCCGGCTGGGGCATCGCGGCCGTCGTCGGCATCTCGCTCGGCGTGGCGCTCGGTCGTTCCGCGACGGCCGCGGAGTACGCCGGGCCCCTGCTGACGTTCATGCGCTCGATCCCGCCGCCCCTGCTGGTGCCGGTGTTCCTGCTCGTGTTCAGCGTCGGCACCACCATGCAGCTCGCCACGATCGTCTTCGGCGTGCTGTGGCCCATCCTGCTCAACAGCATCGACGGCGCCCGCTCCGTCGACGCCACGAAGTTCGAGACCTCGGCGGTGTTCCGCATCCCCAAGCCACAGTGGATCCTCGGTGTCGTCCTGCCCTCCGCGGCGCCGAAGATCTTCGCCGGGCTGCGGGTCTCCCTGTCGCTGTCGCTGGTGCTCATGGTCGTGTCCGAACTCGTCGGAACCGACAACGGGATCGGGTCGCAACTCCTCGTCGCACAGCGGGAGTTCGACTTCCCCGACATGTGGGCCGGGATCATCCTGCTGGGTGTCCTCGGCTATGCCCTCAACACCGTGCTCCTCGCCTTCGAGCGCCAAGCCCTTGCGTGGCAACCGAAGCAGGAGCGCACCCCCGCGACGGTGGAGGAAAAAGCAGTATGACCGCGATGCTCGAAGTGGCCGACCTCGGCCACACCTACCAGGCGAAGGACGGCGCGCACACCGCGATCGCCGACCTGTCGTTCACCGTCGGCACCGGCGAGTTGGTCTGCGTCGTCGGCCCGTCCGGCTGCGGCAAGTCCACGCTGCTGCGCACCATCTCCGGGCTGATCCGCCCCACCCGCGGCGAGATCAGCCTGCACGGCAACGAGGTCCGCGGCGTGCCGGACGACCTCGCCGTGGTGTTCCAGGACTACAGCCGCTCGCTGTTCCCCTGGCTGACGGTGCAGAAGAACGTCGAGTTCCCGCTGCGCCGCACCCTGGGCCGCGCCGAGCGCCGCACGCGCGCGGCCGAGGCGCTGGAGTGGGTCGGCCTGTCGGCGGCCGGGCGCAAGTACCCGTGGCAGCTGTCCGGCGGCATGCAGCAGCGCGTCGCCATCGCCAGGGCGCTGGCCTACCGGCCCGCGCTGCTGCTGATGGACGAGCCGTTCGCCTCGGTGGACGCGCAGACCCGGTTCGAGCTGGAGGACCTGCTGCTGAAGGTCCGCACCGAGCAGGACACCACCGTGCTGGTGGTGACGCACGACATCGACGAGAGCGTCTACCTGGGCGACCGGATCCTGGTGCTCTCCACGTCGCCCGCGTCCGTGGTGGCGGACCTGAAGGTCGACCTGCCCGCCGAGCGCGACCAGATCACCACCCGCGAGTCCGAGGCGTTCGTCGCCCTGAGGGCCGAGGTGGCGCGGCTGCTGAACGTCGGCAAGACCTCCGAGGAGGTCAAGGCGCGGCGCAAGGCGAACGAGGAGCAGGCGGCGAAGTGGGCCGAGGCGGAGCGGGCGGAGGCCTCGCGCGCGGAGGCCGAGGAGCGCGCTACGACGTGACAGGCCTTTCCCAGGCCCTATAACGCCCAGCGGGCGATCCGCGGCTTGTCGGCCCTCTCAGGGCGCCGGCGCCGTGGGTCGCCCGTTGTCGTGCGCGGGGCCGCGCGGAAGCGGATTCCGGACGCGGTTTCGACGGGGATCGTTCACAACGATTCGACATCTTTCTTGCCGCGGAGGCCTTCGTCGAAGATCACCGCGCCGTCGTCGCATGATCACGCGCCGTGCGCGTCGAGCCCTTTTACGGCCGTTTCGGCGGGATGTTCCGATGGCGATTCCGGTGCGCCCGGGGCGCCGGCGAGAAGATGTCGGCGGGTGGGTCCGGGCGGCCACCGGGCGGAATCGGTGACGAATGCACCGGCCCGATGCGGGGATCGGCCGAGTCCGGTGGTGATTCGAATGTGCCGGCGATTCGATCGGGCCATCGCCTTGTTCTCCGGGTCGAGCACGCCTGAATGCCGTGGCGGAGAACAAGGCGCCGGTCTTCCGGTGTCAATGCGGGACGTCAACCGCGGCGCAGGTCCCGCTAATCGTAAGTTGTTCTTCCTAGGGCCCCACGTAGTTTTGGGCGAAATAGCCGGCCGACGACCCCGAGGCGATGAGGTGTTCGAGTCTGGCTTGGCCCAACCGGCTCAGGAACGGCTCCGGCGACCGGTGGATCATGAACACCATCCACTGCGAGAACTCCTGCGCACGCCACACGCGCCGCAGGCACACCTCCGAGTAGCTCCGCAACCCCGTCTCATCACCCGTTCGGTGGTAGCGCGCCAGGGCGTCGGCGAGCACCTCGGCGTCGTGCAACGCGAGGTTCATTCCCTTTGCCCCCACCGGGGTGATGATGTGCGCGGCGTCGCCGAGCAGGTACAGGTTGCCGTGGTTCATCGGTTCGACCACGTGGCTGCGCATGTCGAGGATCCGCTTCTCGACGATGCGCCCCTCGGTGAGCTTCCAGTCGGAGTCCCGAAGCGCCAGCCGCTTGTGCAGCTCCGCCCACACGCGCTCGTCCGGCCAGTTGTCCACGGTGTCGTCCACCGGGACCTGGAGGTAGTAGCGCGAAACCGTCGAACTGCGGAGCATATGACCCGCGAATCCGTCCGGGTGAAGTGCGTAAATCACCTTGTGGGTGGATGGCGGCGCCTCCGCCAGGATGCTCAGCCACTCGATGCCGTGCTGGTGGCTGAACTCCTGCACCGCGCCCGGCGGGATGCTGCGCCTCGTCACGCCGTGGAACCCGTCCGCGCCCGCGATGAACGAGCAGTCGAGCCGCTCCCGGGTGCCGTCGGCGTTCGTCCAGGTCAGAGCCGGTTCAGTGGACTCGATGTCGTGCAGTTCGACGTCCTTGACCGACCACCGGACGGCGCCGCCGCGCTCGTCGACGTAGTGCCGCACGAGGTCCTGGACGACCTCCTGCTGCGGGTAGATGTAGTGCGTCTGCCCGTCGTACAGGGTGGCGTAGTCCACCTCGTGCGATTCTCCGTTCACCCGGAATTCGCACGCGCCATGCCTGTCCGCCTCTCGGAGCAACCGGTCCGCGAGCCCGTGCTCGGTCAACATTTGCACCGCGCGGTGCTCCAACACCCCGGCGCGCGGCCGGGTCTCGATGTGCTCGCGGGTGCCTTTCTCCAGCACCACGCAGGGGATTCCGGCCTCGCGGAGCAGGTTCCCCAAGGTCAATCCCGCCGGGCCCGCTCCGACGATGCCCACCGGGCGCCGGTTGCTCTGTACGGCCCATTCCGCGTCAAGATCGCTCACCGCATACCCCAACCTCTGGACAGCCTGTGCAAAGATGCTCACCGAAGGTAGTGGATCAGCCTTCGAGTGTCGGTCGACTGGGGTCTTGTCGAACCACTCGTGTCACTTTGAGTGGTTCCGCAGCACCCTGTCGCTCGTGCATCCTGCCCCCGCAAAGTCTTCACTCCAACAGGAGATGCCCCCCATGACTCGAAGAGTCGGCCTCTCGGCACGAAGGATCTTCGGCGTTGTCTCCGCGGTCGCGATGCTCGCCGTCGTCTCCGGCTGCGGTCTCCTCGGTGGCTCCGAGGAGAAGCCCACCGACGCCGCCGCCGCACCGGGCAAGGTCGAAAAGGCCAAGATCACCCTTGGCCTGCTCCCCATCCTCGACGTCGCGTCGGTCCACGTCGCGATCCAGAAGAAGTACTTCCAGGAGGAGGGTCTCGAGGTCGAGATCAAGATCATCCAGGGTGGCGCCGCGGCCATCCCGGGCTTGATCAACGGCGAGCTCGACATCACCTTCGGCAACTGGGTGTCGTTCTTCGGTGCCGAGGCGAAGGAGACGGCCAAGGCCGTCGACGGGCTCAAGCTGGTCAGCGACGGCTACCAGGCCAAGCCGGAGATGTTCCTGATCCTCGCGAAGGCCGACTCGCCGATCAAGTCGCCCAAGGACCTCGAGGGCAAGACCATCGCGATCAACACGTTCCGGAACATCGCCGAGCTGACCGCGAAGGCCACGCTGGAAGCCAACGACGTCGACCCCTCCAAGGTGACGTTCAAGGAGTTCGCGTTCCCCGACATGGAGGCCGCGGTCCAGAACGGCACGGTGGACGCCGCCTTCATGGTGGAGCCGTTCATCAGCCGGGCCCAGCGGTCCAGCGGCCAGATCACCGTGCTCGACGCGGCGTCCGGCCCCACCGCGGACATCCCGATCGCGGGCTACGCCACGACCGGGAAGTTCGTGAAGGAGAACCCGAACACCGTCGCCGCGTTCCAGCGCGCGATGGCGAAGGGCCAGCGCGACGCGGCGGACCGCCCCACGGTCGAGCCGCTCCTGGTCGAGTACGCGAAGGTCGACAAGGAAACCGCCAGCCTCGTGCACTTCGGCGAGTTCCCGACCACGCTCGACGCCACCCGCCTGCAGCGCGTGGCGGGTCTGATGCGAACCTACGGCTTGCTGGAGAAGGACTTCGACGTCAAGCCGATGTTGGTCGCCGCGTCAGGTAGCTGATCCCGCGGGGAGCCCGTCGTCGGGGCCGGGCTCCCCCGCGGGTGTTTCCCGCTCGGGTCGAGGGCGTGAAAAATCCATGAACGCCGGTTAGCGATCGTTTAGCGCGCCCACCTGTGGCCCGCGCGACAATGGTTGATTTGCAAACTACCGGCGACCTCGTCCGAACGGCGGTATGACTCGGCGGGTTTTTCCACCAAGATCCACCGGGTTTGTAGGGAAGTGTCGTTTCACCGGGCTGGGGAGTGTGCTGACGGTGCGCGGTCACGACGACCACGCCTCCGGGAGAGATCCGGAGCGGATTCAACTCGACACGGGTGCCGCTGGAAGCGGTCCACCCGACTCGGGGCCCAGCACAGGCGCCGTGCCCGGCGACCGGGGAGTGTCCCGGTGGCGGCTGCGGAACTGGCGCTTGCGCAGCAAGTTGGCCGTGGTGCTCCTGGTGCCCGCGCTGAGCACGCTGACCCTCGCCGGGCTGAGGTTGAACACCCAGCTGGACGACGTGGAGCTGTTCGGCCAGGTCCAGCGGGAGCTCCAGCTGTCCGCCCAGGTGGCGGCGGTGTCCGACGCCCTGCAGCTGGAACGCGACGCCGCGGTCTGGTTCGTCGCGGGCGGTCGCCAGGAGAACGCCCCCGAGTTCCAGACGCGCTCGAGCAAGGTCGACACCGAGGTCGGCAGGCTGCGCGACGTCGCGGCCTCCACGACCGGCGTCGACGACGCGGTGCGCGAGGCGTTCCAGAAGTCGTTGCAGTCGCTGGACGGCCTCAACGCGCTGCGGAACACGGTGACCACCACCAAGTACCCCGACATCTCGGTGCACAGCGCCTACGGCCAGGTGCTGGCCGCGCTGGCGCAGGTGCACCGCGCGACCGCGAGCAGCCTGAGCAACGAGACGATCACCCCGCTGGCCGGCGCCAACCTCGCGCTCTACTCCGCGAAGGAGCAGCTGACGCAGCAGAACTCGATCCTGCTGTCGACGGCCAAGCGCGGCGAGTTCGCGCCCGGCCAGGCCAACGCGCTGCGCGCGGCGCAGTCCCGGCTGGACGCGGCGCTCACCGACTTCGCGGTCACCGCGAGCCAGGAGAACCGGCAGCTGCTGTCGGACACCGTGACCGGCACGCCGGTCGACGCGCGCAACAGCCTGGTGCAGCTGGCGCTGGTGCAGCAGGCCGACGCCGGCGAGGTGTCCATTTCGGACGGCGACGTCATGGCGGTCGGCGAGGAGACCGCGGCGCTGCTGCGGCAGGTGTCGCAGGACCTGGAGCGGCAGGCCGACCAGGCCTCGATCGACCTGACCGAGGCGGCCCGCGCGTCCGCGTGGCGCGACGCGGCGCTGGTCGCCGTCGCGCTGGTGATCGCGTTCGCCCTCATGGCCTTCGTCGCCCGCTCGATGCTGACGCCGCTGCGCGTGCTGCGCCGCACCGCGCTGGACGTGGCCCGCAACCGCCTGCCGGACGCGATCAAGCGGATCCGGACGCACCGCGACCCGGCGCGCGCCGCGGAAGAGGCGCTGGTGCCGGTGCCCATCAACACGACCGAAGAGGTCGGCCAGGTGGCCCGGGCGTTCGACGCCGTGCAGCGCGAGGCCGTCCGCCTGGCGGTCGAGCAGGTGGCGCTGCGCGCGAACGTCAACGACATGTTCATCAACCTGTCCCGGCGCTCGCAGGCGCTGGTCGAGCGGCAGATCACCGTCATCGACCGGCTGGAGCAGGACGAGCAGGACCCCGACCAGCTGGCCAGCCTGTTCGAGCTGGACCACCTGGCCACCCAGATGCGCCGCAACAGCGAGAACCTGCTGGTGCTCTCCGGCACCACGGTCAACCGCCGCGTCACCCGGCCGGTGCCGATCTCCGAGGTGCTCGGCGCCGCGGTGTCCGAGGTGGAGAAGTACGCCCGGATCCAGATCGCGCCCGCGCCGGAGCTGAAGGTGCAGGGCCGCGTCGTCAACGACCTCGCGCACCTCATCGCCGAGCTGCTGGACAACGCGACCGCGTTCTCCAAGCCCACCACCAAGGTCACCGTGCGGGCGATCGAGACCCGGCGCGGCGAGGTGTCCATCCGCATCCACGACCGCGGTGTCGGCATGCAGGAGCAGGACGTGATCGAGGCCAACACCAAGCTCGCCGACCCGCCCGAGGTCGACGTGTCGGTGGCCCGCGAGATGGGCCTGTACGTGGTCGGCCAGCTCGCCAAGCGGCACAACATCCGGGTCACGTTGAGCAACAACGACGACATAGAGGGTGGCGTCACGGCGCAGGTCGTGCTCCCGATGGACCTGCTGCACCGCGGTCCCGAGCCGCTCGCGCCCCGGCCGGTGCCCGCCGCGCTGCCGCAGCGCCAGGCCGCGCCGCAGCTGGAGGAGAGCGGTGTCGGCGTGCTCGCGGGCGTGCCCAAGTGGACGCCGGAGATCGCGCCCGGCGGCTACGCGCCGCTGGAGCTGCCCGCCTCGACCGGACCTCAGGTCGTGCACACGCACGAGGCCGAGCCCAACGGGTACTTCCAGGTCGAGCAGACCCCGGTGGACGACCTGTTCACCGCCACCGTGACGGAGACCGTGCCGCCGCCCGGCGAAGAGGTGCCGGACTACTCGTACCCGCCCTCGGCCGCGCGGCCACCGGCGCCCGAGCCGGCCGCGGTCGAGCGGGAGGAGGACGACGCCTCCACCCAGCGGCTGCCGATCTACGAGGACGTGCTGTCGCGCTGGTTCCAGGGCGGCGAGGCCGAGGGCGGCGTGGTGCGCGGCGAGGTCGACCACCAGCCGTCCGCCGTGCCGCCGGAGACCGCGTCCGAGCGGACGATGTTCGCCGACCGCGCCGAGCTGATGGGCACCGACGGCGGCCACGTCGGCACGGCGTCGGAGCAGACCGCGTACACCGACCGGTCCGACCTGATCACCCCGCCGCCCGCGCCGACGACCAGGCCGAAGCCGCCCGAGCCGCGCGGCTCGACCCCGGCCGGCCTGCCCAAGCGCGAGCCCGCGCCGTCGGCGATCCCGTCCTCCGGCGCGTCGGCCGGTCCCGGCTGGGGCGCGGCGGCGGACGACAGCTGGACGCGGGCGACCAGCGCGCTCAAGGCGCCGGTGGACGACACGACCACCGCGGGCCTGCCCAAGCGCGTGCCCAAGGCGCGCCTGATGCCCGGTTCGCTGTCCGCGCCCTCCTCGCGCGGCTCGGCGCCCGCCCCGGCGGCGGCGCAGCCGTCGGCGAACGGCGCCACGTCGGCCGGCGTGGCCACCGCCGTGCCGCCGCGCAGGTCCGCCGACCGGTTGCGCCAGCGCTTCGCCACCTACCAGCGAGGTGTGCAACTCGGCCGCCAGGCGGGCGATGACGCCGGCATGCCGTGGGAAGGCGTGTCGTTCGACGACAACACCCCCGCCAACGGCGGGAATCAGACCAAGGAGCAGAAGTGACCACCGCAACCGAGGAACTCGAGAACTTCAGTTGGCTGGTCGATGACTTCGTCGCCCGGGTCGCGGGCGTCGCGCACGCGATCGTGGTCTCCGCGGACGGCCTGCTGCTCGCGTCCTCGGAGCGGTTGCCGATCGACCGCGCCGAGCAGCTCGCGGCCGTCGCGTCGGGCCTGGTGAGCCTGAACCTCGGCGCGGCGCGCTGCTTCGAGGCGGGTGACGTCAAGCAGACCGTGGTGGAGATGGAGCGGGGCTACCTGTTCCTGATGTCCATCAGCGACGGCTCGTGCCTGGCCGTGCTCGCGGCGCCGAACTGCGACATCGGCCTGATCGGCTACGCGATGACGCGGCTGGTCGAGCGGGTCGGCGTCCAGCTCACCCCGGAGATCCGCTCGCAGTTGCACGTCGCCATGCGCGGCTGAGGTCCCACCACCCGGCGAGGTCCTACTACTAGGGAAAGCAGAGCAACATGAGCGGTGGCGCTCCCGACCGGCCGGGGTCACCCGCGGCGAGCCTGACCGTCACGTCGACGAAGATCGTGGTGGCCGGCGGGTTCGGTGTCGGCAAGACGACCTTCGTCGGGTCGGTGTCGGAAATCGTGCCGCTGACCACCGAGGCGGTGATGACCGAGGCCAGCGTCGGCGTGGACGACCTCTCGGCCACGCCCAACAAGATGACCACCACGGTGGCCATGGACTTCGGCCGGGTGTCGCTGGACAGCGACCTCATCCTCTACCTGTTCGGCACACCCGGTCAGCACCGGTTCTGGTTCATGTGGGACGACCTGGTGAAGGGCGCGATCGGCGCGGTCGTGCTGGTGGACACCCGCCGGTTGGCGGACGCGTTCGCCTCCATCGACTTCTTCGAGGACCGCGAGCTGCCGTACGTGATCGGCGTGAACTGCTTCGACGGCCTGCTGCACCACCGCATCGAGGACATCCGGGAGGCGCTGACGATCGACGAGTCGGTGCCGATCGTGCCCTGCGACGCGCGCAACCGGCAGTCGACCAAGCAGACGCTCATCACGCTGGTGCAGCACGCGATGCGGCAGCCGATGTTCGCCTGACCCACCCCGCGCGACGGGCCGCGACCAACTTCCCGAGGTCGCCGTAATTGCTCAACGCACGCCTGGTCAGCTTCACGAATTCGGTCGGGTCGAGCGGGGCGCGCCGGGGCAGCG
>NZ_JBEOVG010000093.1:0-36467 GCF_040295345.1 Actinosynnema sp. NPDC002837 | reverse complement strand
GTGGGTGGGCGGCGGGGCGTTCGGTGACTCCGACGAGGCCGTTCGGCCCGTCAGCGGGCGACGGCTTCCACGATCGAGGCGACGAAGCCGGTGTCGATGACCCTCGTCACCTCCAGGTCGGCCTTGGCCAGCAGCGCCCTGAACTCCTCCTCGGTCCGCTCGCGGCCGGGCAGCAGGGACATGACGACGATGTCGTACAGCTTGCCCGTGTGCGGGGCGTTCTTCGGCGGGATCACCGCGTCCAGCACCAGCACCCGGCCACCGGGGGACATGGCCTTGCGGCAGTTGCGGAGGATGCGCACGCACTGCTCGTCGTTCCAGTCGTGGATGATGTGCTTGAGCAGGTACACGTCCGCGGGCGGGCACTCCTCGAAGAAGTCGCCCGCGACCAGCTCCCAGCGGCTGTCGTCGCCCAGCTCGCCCAGCCGGTGGTCGGACACGACGTGCTCGCCCAGGTCGAGCAGGATGCCGCGCAGGCTGGGGTCCTGCCGCAGGACGTCCAGCAGCAACCCGCCGTACCCGCCGCCGACGTCGACGACCGTGGCGCCCGGCGGGAACCGGTAGTTGCGCATGATGGACGGGTTCTCGGAGTCGGATTTCGCCTGCATCCCGGAGTAGAAGACCTCCGGGGAGGCCACGTCCCGGAAGTACTCGAAGAACGACGTGCCGAAAACGTGGTCGAAGCTGGGACTCCCGCTGCGCAGGCTCTCGACCAGTTCGCCGTGCGAGGCCCAGAACGCCTTGTCCGTGAACGTCACGACGGCCGCCCGCAGCGACCCCTCCGCGTCCGTGCGCAGCAGGTGCGCTTCCGGGGTCAGCTCGAACCGGCCGTGGTCGTCCTCGCGGAACACACCCCGCATGGCCAGCAACCGGAGCACGCGGAACAGGTGGTCCGCCTTGGTCCCGGTGTCCGCCGCCAGCTCGGCCGGCGTCTTCGGACCGTCGACCAGGTGGTCGGCCACGCCGGCGATGGCGGCCGCACGCAGCGCCGCGGAGTAGACGTAGCCCAACATCTCGTCGAACAGGCGAATACCGGCCAATTCCCTGTCGGAAGGATTTGTCGCACCGCTGTTGTGCACGAATTCACTCCAGTCGCCGCCGATCGGATTTCCACGGCCATCCTCGACCGGTGCGGCGACCGGCTGCACCTTCTGTCGTGCGGTACCACCGGCCCCCGACCCACCGCTCGCCCCGTGCGACTGGATCCGGTCGGCGTCCGTCGGGACGGGAAACCGCTTCGTCCCGCCGGCCGCGGGTCCCACAATGGCCGGGTGATCACGATGACCCCGGTGGTGGAGCGACCGGTCGGTGACTGCCCGTTCTGGTCGGTCGAGCCGGGGGAGTACCACGTGGAGGTTCCGCGCTCGCCCACGCCGAGCCGCGTCGCCGTCCTGGCGTGGGCGCTGGTCGCGCACGGCGTCGACGACGTCGACCTGCACGCCGACGTGTCGGACGCGGTCGGGGCCGTCGACGCCTTCCTGGCCGCCGAGGACGAGCGGCACGTGCCCGGCGGTCTGCGGATCGTGGCGGGCGACGTCGTGGCCGACCCGGGGTGCTGCTTCGGGCTGGACGAGTGGCGCACCTGGCTGGAGGTCCTCGACGGCGAGGCGATCTGGCTCGGCCACAGCCCCGACACCGTGGTGCAGCACCGGGGCGAGGTGGTCCGGATCTGGCCGAACGAGGACCTGGCGAACCCCCGGTTCACCGGTCCGCACGTCGACATCGCCCGTGACGCCCTGCTCGGGCACCTCAGGGAGGTCCGGGAGGACCTGGTCGGGTTCCTCGACGCGCTGGGCACGTGGGCGCGCTCCACCGTGCCCGACCGGGCCGACCGGTTCGTCGCGGCCGTGGACCGGCGGTTGGGGATCAGCCCGCCCCTCTGACCGGTCGGCGTGCCCCGAAGCGGAGGCCGTCGACGAGCAGCGCGACCATCCGCTCCGTGTGGCCGTCGTCCTCCCGGGCGGGCAGGGTCAGGTTGGCGGTGGCGCGCAGCAGGTCGTAGGGGTCGACGTCGGCGCGGACCTCGCCGGCCTCCGCGGCGCGGTCGAGCAGGCCGCGCAGGACCGGCACGAAGCGCTGCTGGAAGTAGGCGGGCAGGGCGGCGTAGGCCGGGTCGCCGGAGTGCAGGGCGGCGCTGAGCCCGTGCTTCGTGCCGATGAAGCCCGTGAAGCGCCGCAACCACCTGATCAGCGCTTCGAGCGGTTCGTGCTGGGCGGCGAGGACGGGGGCGGCGTCGGCGCAGGCGTCCACCTCGTGGCGGAACACCGCGGCGATGAGGTCCGAGCGTTGCGGGAAGTGGCGGTACAGCGTGCCCGCGCCCACCCCGGCCTTGGCGGTGATCTGGCGCACGGGCGCGTCCACGCCCGAGGTGGCGAAGACCTCCGCGGCGGCGCTGAGCAGCGCGTCGGTGTTGCGCTGCGCGTCCGCCCGCACGCGCTTGCCCGGCCGCTCCTCGGTCTCGCCCGCGTCGACTTGCTCGCTCACGGCACCCCTCCTTGCTAAGCGGAACGTCGTTCCGTATTGTCGAAGTCGAACGTTGTTCCGTTTGTGTCGAGCGTAGCGCTGCGCCGGGCACCCGCCAATGCACGAGGAGCACCATGAAGTACCGCACGCTGGGCCGCACCGGCATCAAGGTCAGCCCCTACGCCCTGGGCGCGATGATGTTCGGCGCCGCGGGCAACCCCGACCACGACGACGCCGCCCGCATGATCCACAAGGCGCTGGACGCGGGCGTCAACTTCATCGACACCGCCGACATCTACTCGCACGGCGAGTCCGAGGAGATCGTCGGCAAGGCCATCGAGGGCCGTCGCGACGACGTCGTGCTGGCCACCAAGGCCCACCTGCCGATGGGCGAGGACCCGAACCACCAGGGCAACTCGCGGCGCTGGCTGGTCCGCGCCCTGGACGACTCCCTGCGCCGCCTCCGGACCGATCACGTCGACCTCTACCAGATCCACCGGCCCGCGCCCGACACCGACGTGGAGGAGACGCTGTCGGCGCTCACCGACCTCGTGCGGGCCGGGAAGGTCCGGGCCATCGGCTCCTCCACCTTCCCCGCCTCGGAGATCGTCGAGGCGCAGTGGGTCGCCGAACGGCGCGGCCTCGCGCGGTTCCGCACCGAGCAGCCGCCGTACTCGATCCTCGACCGGCGCATCGAGAACGAGGTGCTGCCCGTCTGCGAGCGCTACGGCATGGGCACGCTCGTCTGGAGCCCGCTCGCGCAGGGCCTGCTCACCGGTCGCTACCGCAAGGGCGTGCAGGCCGAGGGCAAGCGCGCGAGCTACGGCTTCAAGCACATGACCGACGAACGCCGCCTCGACGCCGTCGAGCAGCTCATCCCCGTCGCCCAGGACGCCGGGGTGTCCCTGACGCACCTGGCGATGGCCTTCGCGATCGCCCACCCCGGCGTCACGTCCGCGATCATCGGCCCGCGCACGGAGGCCCAGCTGGACGACCTGCTCGCCGGCGTGGACGCCGTGCTGGACGACGACGTGCTCGACCGGATCGACGCCATCGTGCCGCCCGGCACCGGCGTCGGGGCGCTCGACATGGACTACCGCACGCCCGCCGTGCAGCAGGCCCGCCTGCGCCGCCGCCTGGTCGAGGAACGCTCCGCCGCCTGACCAAAAGCCTTTTTCACGGCGATTTCCGATTCATTCCCGAGATGGTGCCGCCCTCTTCCGCAGAGAAGGGGGCGGCACCATTATTCACGTGCGGGACCGTCGATTGCCGGTGACCGGGATCAGACTTCTTCGTACCAGTCCACGCAGAGGTGGGCGACGTAACCCGTGCGGCCGTCCCACTGCACCTGGATCCACCAGCTGCTCGTTCCGCCGCACGCGGTGTAGCTGCTGCCCGAGGTGGCGTCGCACGACGCCGCGGCGCGTTGGCCGGGCTGGATGATGCCGAGGCGGGTGGAGTCCTCGTTGGTGCGCAAGCGGACGTTCACGCCGCTCACGCCGGATTTGGGTGTGACGTAACAGGCGGGCACGTCCGACCGGTCCACCGCGTGCGCGGCCGGCGCCGGCGCGGCGATCGACGCCGCCGACGCGGAGGACGGCGCCAGCGCCATCATGACGAGAACGATCAGCGCGCCGAGGCACGCGGCCAGAGAATTCTTATTCACAGCTCCCCCTTCGGGATCCTTTCACGGTCCCGAAGGTGACGATAGCCAGGCCGCCGGCGTTTGGCAGTCCCTCGTCGGTGTGAATGCGACGGCACTCCGACGAGGGACTGTTGATCCATTATTCGCGCATTCGCGCCGACTTTGTCAGGCCATCAGGCTTCAGGCTCGTAGGCCAGGTTCGGTCGGAGCCAGCGCTCGACCTCCGCGACCGGCATCCCGCGCCGGCGCGCGTAGTCGACCACCTGGTCGCGGCCGATCCGACCCACGGTGAAGTAGCGGGCCTCCGGGTGCGCGAAGATCACGCCGCTCACCGCCGCCGCCGGCGTCATGGCGAACGAGTCGGTCAACGCCAGGCCCACCTGCTCGGCCTCCAGCATCGCGAACAGGTCCTGCTTCTCGCTGTGGTCGGGGCTGGCCGGGTACCCGAACGCGGGCCGGATGCCGCGGAACCGCTCGGCGTGCAGGTCCGCCAACTCCGGGTCGGCGTCCGGCTCGAACCAGTCCCGCCGCGCCCGCAGGTGGACGTGCTCGGCGAACGCCTCCGCCAGCCGGTCCGCCAACGCCTTCACCATGATCGACTTGTAGTCGTCCTGCTCCCGCTCGTACCGCGCCGACAGCTCCTCGGCGCCGTGGATGGCCACCGCGAACCCGCCCAGGTGATCGCCCGCCGGCGCGATGTAGTCCGCCAGGCTCCGGTTGGGCCTGCTCGCCGGCTTCTGGGTCTGCTGGCGCAGCATCGGCAGCCGCCGCCCGTCCACCACGATGTCGTCGCCCTCGGAGTGCGCGGGCCAGAAGCCGTACACGCCCTTCGCCCGCAACGAGCCGTCCGCGATCACCTGGTCGAGCATCGCGTTCGCGTCGTCGAACAGCTCCTGCGCGGCCGGGTTGGTCTCCAGGATCTTCGGGAACTTGCCCTTCAGCTCCCAGGCCAGGAAGAAGAACGTCCAGTCGATCATCTCGCGCAGCTCGGCCAGTGACGGCTCCACGACCCGCAGCCCGGTGAACGCGGGCGTCGGCAGCTCCTCGAACGACACCACCTCGGCGTTCGCCCGCGCCTGCTCCACCGTCAGCAGCGGCGTGCTCTGCCGGTTCTCGTGCTCCTCGCGCAACCGCTGCTGCTCGACCCGCGTCGCCGCGGCCAGCTCCTCGGCGCGGTCCTCGTCCAGCAGCGCCGACACCACGCCCGCCACCCGTGACGCGTCCAGCACGTGCACGGTGGTCTGGTCGTACACGGGCGCGATCCGGACCGCCGTGTGCTGGCGGGACGTGGTCGCGCCGCCGATCAGCAGCGGCAGCTTCATCCCGCGCCGCTGCATCTCCGCCGCCACCGACACCATCTCGTCCAGCGACGGCGTGATCAGCCCGGACAGGCCGACCGCGTCCGCGCCCTCGGCGATCGCGGTGTCCAGGATCTTCGCCGCGGGCACCATCACGCCCAGGTCGACCACGTCGTAGTTGTTGCAGCCCAGCACCACGCCGACGATGTTCTTGCCGATGTCGTGCACGTCGCCCTTCACCGTGGCCAGCACGACCTTGCCGTTGCCGCGGGTGGAGCCGGAGGCTTCCTTCTCCGCGTCCATGTACGGCTCCAGGTGCGCCACCGCGCGCTTCATCACCCGCGCGCTCTTCACGACCTGCGGCAGGAACATCTTGCCCGCGCCGAACAGGTCGCCGACGACCTTCATGCCGTCCATCAGCGGACCCTCGATCACGTCGAGCGGGCGCTCGGCCTCCAGCCGCGCCTCTTCGGTGTCCTCGATGATGAAGTCGACGATGCCGTGCACCAGCGCGTGCTCGAGCCGCTTGGCCACCGGGCCCTCGCGCCACGCCAGGTCGACCACGCGCTTGGTGCCGGAGCTCGCCACCGTCTCGGCGAAGGACACCAGCCGGTCCGTGGCGTCCGGGCGGCGGTCGAACAGCACGTCCTCGACCAGTTCCAGCAGGTCCTTGGGGATGTCCTCGTAGACCGCGAGCTGGCCTGCGTTGACGATGCCCATGTCCAGGCCCGCGCGCACGGCGTGGTAGAGGAACGAGGAGTGCATCGCCTCGCGCACCGTGTCGTTGCCGCGGAACGAGAACGACAGGTTCGAGATGCCGCCGCTGATCCGCACGCCCGGACAGCGCTGCTTGATCAGCGGGATCGCGTCCAGGAACGCCTTGGCGTACCCGTTGTGCTCGGCGATGCCGGTCGCGACCGCGAGCACGTTCGGGTCGAAGATGATGTCCTCGGCCGGGAAGTCCGCCTTCTGCGTCAACAGGTCGTACGCGCGGGCGCAGATCTCGACCTTGCGCTCGGCGGTGTCGGCCTGGCCGAGCTCGTCGAACGCCATCACCACGACGCCCGCGCCGAAGTCGCGGATGCGGCGGGCCTGGGTCAGGAACGACTCCTCGCCCTCCTTGAGGCTGATCGAGTTGACCACGCCCTTGCCCTGCACGCACTTCAGCCCGGCCTCCAGCACGCTCCACCGCGAGCTGTCGACCATGATCGGGACGCGGGCGATCTCCGGCTCGGTGGCGACCAGGTTGAGGAACGTGGTCATCGCCCGCTCGCTGTCGAGCAGGTCGGCGTCCATGTTCACGTCGAGCAGGTTCGCGCCGCCGCGCACCTGCTCCAGCGCGACGTCCACCGCCGCCTGGTAGTTGTCGCCCTCGATCAGCCGGCGGAACTTCGCCGACCCGGTCACGTTGGTGCGCTCGCCGATCATCACGAACCCGGTGTCCGCGCTGATCTCGAACGGCTCCAGGCCGCTGAACCTGGTCCGGTCCGGCACCCGCGCCACCGACCGCGGCGGCAGGTCCTTGACCGCCGCCGCGATCCGCGCGATGTGCGCGGGCGTCGTGCCGCAGCAGCCGCCGACGATGTTGACCACGCCCTCCTCGGCGAAGCCGTGCAGCAGCGCGGCCGTCTGCTCCGGGGTCTCGTCGTAGCCGCCGAACGCGTTGGGCAGCCCGGCGTTGGGGTGGCTCGCGGTGTACGTGCCGGCGATCCGGGACATCTCGGTGACGTGCGGTCGCATCTCGGCCGCGCCCAGTGAGCAGTTCACGCCCACGACCAGCGGCTCGGCGTGCGCGACGGAGTTCCAGAACGCCTCGACCGTCTGCCCGGACAGCGTCCGCCCGCTCAGGTCCACGATGGTGACCGAGATCCACAGCGGCAGGTGGGGCGCGACCTCGCGGGCCGCGGCGACGGCGGCCTTGGCGTTGAGCGTGTCGAAGATCGTCTCGATGAGCAGCAGGTCGACGCCGCCCTCGGCGAGCGCGCTGATCTGCTCCGCGTAGGCGTTCTTGACCTGGTCGAACGTGACCGTCCGGTACGCCGGGTCCTCGACCCGCGGCGACAGGGACAGGGTGACGTTGAGCGGGCCGACCGAGCCCGCCACGAACCGGCCGCCCGCCTCGTCGGCGGCCTGGCGGGCGAGCTGCGCGCCGCGCACGTTCATCTCGCGCACGAGCTTCTCCAGGCCGTAGTCGGCCTGCGCGATGCTCGTCGCGGTGAACGTGTTGGTGGTGGTGATGTCCGCGCCCGCGGCCAGGTACTGCCGGTGGACGTCGAGGACGACGTCCGGGCGGGTCAGGTTGAGCAGGTCCGGGTCGCCGGTGACGTCGTGCGCGTGGTCGCCGAGCAGGTCGCCGCGGTAGTCGGCCGGGGTGAGCCCGGCGGCTTGGAGCATCGTGCCCCAAGCGCCGTCCAGCACCGCGACGCGCTGGTCCAGCAGCTCTCGCAGGGCGTTTTCCGACACGCGGCCTCCCAGGTTGGGAGGCGCCCTTCGGATCGTCGAGCCCCGGCCGAGCGTGGCGGGCTCGTCGCCCGTTGCAGCGCCTCTCGATCGGGAGTCCGATCCTAGCGAACCACGCGATCGTGGGCGGATCCGCCCAAAGGGTGAGAACACGATCACCGGTGTTTCAGCGCGTGATCACGACCTCCAACGTGCGCGGCCCGTGCACGCCTTCGACGCGTTCCAGCTCGATGTCGCTGGTCGCGGACGGTCCGCTGATCCACGTCTGGGTGCGCACCCCGGCCAACGCCGCGACCGCGTCCGGCACGCCGGCCACGACCTGGTCGGCCCGCACGACCACCAGGTGGTAGTCCGGCACGAGGGTGAGGGCCCGGGGGCCTTGGTCGGCGGCGTCGTGGTCGAGCACGATCGTGCCGGTTTCCGCGACCGCCACGTGACAGGCCGTGACGACGGCATCGGCCGCTTCGACGATTCCGCGAAGCGCTTCGCGAGCGTCCCCGCCAAGGGGAACCCTTGATTCGATTCTACCGACGGGGTCCGACAATTCCTGGTGCTCCCACGGCCGCCCGCCGGGTTCCGCCCCAGGTCCGCCCGGTTCGGCACCGGGCTCGGCCGCTGGTGGGATCCCGGTGCCGGCCCGTTCCGCGCCCGGTCCGGCGGCTCGTTCCGCTCCCGGTCCCGCCGCCGATTCCGCCCTGAGTCCACCCGCCGATTGCGCTCCGGTTCCGGCTCCCGGTCCCGCTCCCGCCGCCGGTTCAGCCCCGGTTCCGGCCGGTTCGGTGCCCCCGGCCACCGGGTCCGATTGCACCGCCGACCCGACCCACGCCGCCGTCCACTCGGGCGGCGTGCCGGGCGCGGTCACGACGTGGTGCGCGCCCCGCTCGGTCAGGGCGGCGGCGATCGCTCCGGCCACCTCGTCGGCGGCCACCACGCGGACCAGCGCCCGGTAGTCGCGCAGGCGTTCGGCGAACAGCTCCAGGTCACCCGGTCCCCGCGTGCCGGCCGCCCGGTAGTCGCGCGGCACGGGCGCCACCTCGCGCGGGCCCTTCGCGCGCCGCACCCTCGCCAGGACCTCGTCACGAGCGCTCACCGGGTCTCCCACCAGTCGCGGAACGTCTGCTTCGGCGGTTCCGGCAGGTCGCGCGCCGTCGACCAGCCCGGCAGCGGCACGTGCCGGCTCGCCACCCGCCCGAACCTGCCCAACCGCACCAGCCGCCGCCACCGCCGCGCGTCCGACATCGCCCACGCCAACGCGCGCATCGCCGTCGACTCCGGCGTGGTCGGCTTCGCCGAGGTGACCCGCTCCCGCAGGTGCACCAGCATCGACGGGATGTCGATCGCCACCGGGCACACGTCGTAGCAGACACCGCACAGCGACGACGCGAACGGCAGCGTCGGGTTGCGGTCGACACCGGTCAGCTGCGGCGACAGCACCGCGCCGATCGGGCCGGGGTACGTCGAGCCGTACGCGTGCCCGCCGGTGCGCTCGTACACCGGGCACGAGTTCAGGCACGCCGAACACCGGATGCAGCGCAACGCCGCCCGCCCGCCCGGGTCGGCGAGCGTGGCCGTGCGGCCGTTGTCCACCAGCACCACGTGGCTGGTCTGCCCCTCGGTCGGCCCCGTCCACACCGACGTGTACGGGTTCATCCGCTCACCGGTCGACGACCGCGGCAGCAGTTGCAGGAACACCTCGAGATCGCGCCACGACGGCACCAGCTTCTCGATGCCGACCACGCTGATCAGCGTGCGCGGCAACGTCAGGCACATCCGGCCGTTGCCCTCGGACTCGACCACCACCAGCGACCCGGTCTCGGCCACGCCGAAGTTCGCGCCCGAGACGGCCACGTCCACCGTCATGAACTTGTGCCGCAGGTGCTTGCGCGCCGCCTCGGCCAACGCGTTCGGGTCGTCGGTCAGGTCCGGGTCAACGCCCGGCATCTCGCGCCGGAAGATCTCCCGGATCTCCGTGCGGTTGCGGTGGATCGCGGGCACCAGGATGTGGCTCGACTTGTCCTTGCCCAGCTGGACGATCAGCTCGGCCAGGTCGGTCTCCACCGCGTGCACGCCGATGTCGGCCAGCGCCTCGTTCAACCCGATCTCGACCGTGGCCATCGACTTGACCTTGATCACCTCACGCGTGCCGGTCGCCCGCACCAGGTCGGTGACGATGCGGTTGGCCTCGTCGGCGTCCCGCGCCCAGTGCACGTGCGTGCCGCGGCTCGTCAACGCCTCCTCGAACCGCACCAGGTACTCGTCGAGGTTCGCCAGCACCTCGTCCTTGATCGCCGCGCCCGCCGCGCGCAGCTGCTCCCAGTCCGGCAGCTCGCCGACGACGTTCGCCCGCTTGGCCCGGATCGTGCCGGTGGCCTTGGCGAGGTTGCGGCGCAGCTGGGCGTTGCCCAAGGACTCGCGCGCGGCCTTCGGGAACGGCTCGCCGGTCAGGTTCCCGCCGCCGGCGGGCATGCCCAGGAACGTCGTCATCGCGTGTGCTCCAGGATCTGGGCCAGGTGCAGCGGTCGCACGCCGCTGCGCAGCCTGCTCAGGCCGCCGCCGATGTGCATCAGGCACGACGAGTCGCCCGCCGTGAGCACGCCCGCCTTCGTGCTCAGCACCGCGCTCATCTTGTCGCCGAGCATGGCGGTGGAGGTGTCGGAGTTCTTCAGCGCGAACGTGCCGCCGAAGCCGCAGCACGTCTCGGCGGACGGCAGCTCCACCAGGTCGATGCCCTCGACCGCGCGGAGCAGCCGCAACGGCCGGTCCCGCACCTTCAGCACGCGCAACGAGTGGCACGTGGGGTGGTAGGTGACCCGGTGCGGGAAGTACGCGCCCACGTCGGTGACGCCGAGGACGTCCACCAGGAACTCCGACAGCTCGTACGTGCGCCGGGCGGTGTCCGCGGCGGCCTCGGCCAGCTTCGCGTCACCCTGCGCGCGGGCGACGTCGGCGTGCTGGTGCCGCACCGATCCCGCGCACGACCCGGAGGGCACGACGATCACGTCGGCGTGCTCGAACGCGTCGACGTGGTTGCGGATCACCGGCATCGCCTGGCCCGGGTAGCCGGTGTTCACGTGCATCTGGCCGCAGCAGGTCTGGGCCGACGGGACGACCACCTCGTGGCCGAGCCGTTCCAGCAGTCGGACGGTGGCCTTGCCGACGTCCGGGAACAGGCCGTCGACCAGGCACGTGACGAACAGCGCGACTCTCACCGCGCTGACTCTAGACTGTGTGGTCTGACCACACCAGACTGTGGTCAGACCACAGTGGAGGTGCTCCTTTGTCCGGGTACGGCGCGGTGCTGCGGCACGTCGAGTCGGAGCTGAGCGCGGGTCGGCTCGGGGTGGGGCAGCAGCTGCCCGCCGAGCGGAAGCTGGCCGAGGACCTCGGCGTCAGCCGGGCCACGGTGCGCGAGGCGATCCGGGTGTTGCAGGCGATGGGCGTGGTGCGCAGCGGCGTCGGGTCGGGTCCGGACGCGGGCACCACCGTCATCGCCGACCCGGCGGGCGGGCTCGGCGCGGCCCTGCGCCTGCACCTGGCCACGCGCCGGCTCCCGATGGCCGACCTCGTCGGCACCAGGGTGATGATCGAGAGCCACTCCGTGCGCGCGGCGGCGGTCCGCCCCGACCACCCCGACCTCGCGCGGGCCGCCGACCTGCTGGCCCGCATGGACGCGCCCGACCTGGACGCCGACACGTTCCACCTGCTCGACGCGGACTTCCACGTCGCCCTGACCGCCGCGGCGGGCAACGCCGTGAACACCGCGATCATGGCGGCGCTGCGCGACGCGATCCACCGGACCGTGCTGGACGCCGTGCAGGCGTTGCCGGACTGGTCGCGGACCGCCGTGCGGCTGCGCCGCGAGCACCGGTCGATCCTGCGCGCCGTCCAGGCGGGGAACGGCGAGCTGGCCGCCACCAGGGTCACCCGCCACGTCGAGGGCTTCCACCGCGAGTGGGCCCGGCACGCTTGAGCGGTCCGCCCGAAGCGCGGTCGAGGAGGTGACCGGCCCGGTCCCCGGGAGGACCGGGGACCGGACCGGTCGTCAGTCGCCGAGCGGGTTGAGCAGGTCCGCCTTGCCCTCGAACGCGAACAGCAGCAGGTCCGTCATCCGGAACGTCTGCGAGTCCGGCCCGAACGTCGGCCGCCACGACGGTTCGCGGACGATCGACGTGCGGCTGCCCTCGATGGCGCGGTGGAACACCTCGGCCACGATCCGGCCACCCACCGGCCCCAGCCTGCCGCGGTTGAACTCCGCCTCGCGCAGCACGTAGAACCACAACGGGGTCGCGGCGGTCACCGCGGCCTTCTGCGCGTCGGTCAGCGAGTCCAGCGTGACGCCCCCGTCGCCGAGCAGGACCTGCTCGTCGGTCAACGGCTCCACGCCGAGGAACTCCGCCATCTGCTGACCGCTCGCCAGCCGGACCATGTTCGCCCGGGTCAGGTTGCGGAACGCCAGGTTGCGCTCGATCTCCGGGAACGTGGAGCCGCGCCCGTCGAACGTGCCCGCCGGGAGCTGCGTCAGCGGGTTCACCAAGAGGCTGTCGACCCGCTTGGTGACGTTCCCGCCGTCGGCGGTCGGCGGCGCGAGGTCCGGCCGGTCGGCCTCGGTGAAGTCGAACAGCCTGCGGAAGTCGGCGATCCAGTTGGTGGGCAGCGTGTCGACCGTGCCCGAGTTGGGGTTGTCCAGGTCCGGCAGCTGCGACCCGGGGTCGAAGTTGCCCGACGTGCCGGTGAAGACGAACAGCAGGAACAGGGTGGCGGCGCCGCCCGGCCCGGTCGAGGCGAACACCCGGTTCCACTGGTACGCGCCCCGGATCATGCTGTGGCCCAACCGGTACGCCGCCACCGAGAACTCCAGCGGCATGGTCGGCTCGAGCCCGTGCGGCGACTTGCCCCGGCCCGGCGCCTCGAAGAACCGCCGACCGTTGGCGAACACGTCGTCCACGATCGCCGGGTCCACGATCCGCGGCAGGAAGTCGGTGCGCAGCATCCACTGGTAGTGGCGCACCACCTGCTCGCGCGCCGCGGCGAACAGCCGCTGCCCGGTCAGCCCGCGCAGCGCCAGCTCGTCCACGACCCGGTTGTGGAACCTGATGAACGCCAGGTGGGTCTGGGCGACGACCAGGTTCTCGTCGTTGCGTGCGTCCGGGATCAGCGGTCTGCGCCGGTCCGCCCCGGTCGTGCCCGCCGCGCCGAACCTCGGCAGGTCGAACCCCTCCAACGCGACGTTGACCCGCTCGTCGGGGAACGGCGTCGGCGAGGTGGTGCCGACCTTCAGCTTCACGCCGTCCGCGGCGTAGAAGATCCGGTCGTTGCGGTCGCGGGGACCCCGTCCGTACACCGAGTCGAGGTCCAGCGCGGGCGAGCGGCCTTGCACCAGCTCGTCGAGCGTGACGTCCTCGCCGAGCTGCGACTCGGTGCGGTCCATGGTCAGGTCGTGGTCGACGAACTGACCGAGGTAGGTGAAGCCCGCCGGGATCGACGGGTCCGCCGAGTCGGGCTGCGGCACGTCCGCGGTCATGGCGGTGGCCAGGGCGACCCTGGTCTCCTCGTCCAGCGGCGTCCCCTCCGGCCCCAGCCGCGAGAACCGGAACCGCCGCAACTCCTCCACCGTGAGCGGCCGACGGGTCGTGGCCTGGCCGTCGCGGTCGAACTCCAGCACTCCCTCGCCCACGACGAAGAAGCTGTTCGTGCCGTGCTGCTTCATAGACCCCCCCAGGTCTGGTGTTGCCCGGGAACACCCGGGTGGGACGAACGCACCCCCTGTGGCCGCCCTCAACTACACATGTACCAGCACTTGTCGATCAGATACGTGGCCCAATCCGCTGGTCCGGTTGCGCTAGTCCAAGTGGGCGGGCAACCGGCAGGTAGGACGCTTCCTGAGAAAGCCTGTGAATCCCGCGCCACACCGTTTTCGTCGTGACCGTCACACCGCCGCCCACGCCCGCAACGCCCGCAACCGGGCGTTCTCGGGTTCCGTCCGCTGCTCCTCCAGCGCGCGGTCGAGCACGGCGAGCACGTCGTCGCGACGGCCGCAGCGGATCAGGCGCGACGCCGCCGACACACCCTGGTCGATCGCCTCACCGTGATGCCGGACCACCGCCGACCACAGGGTCGCCGCGGCGTGCAGCAACCCCGCCGAGGCGAGCGCGTCCGCCACCGCCATGCGGCGGCGAGCCGTCAGAAGGCCTCGCGCCAACGACGCGGCGACGATCGCATCGGCACAGGCGACGCCACCGGCTGTCGTCCACTCCTGGATGAGGTACCTGAGCCAGAAGCCGTCGGACATGGTGGCCGCGCGCCGCGCCACGGCGACGGCTTCCGCCTTGCGCCCGCCGGCGGCGAGCGCTTTGACGACTCGGTGCTGCTGGTAGTCGTCGCCGTAGGGCGACCTCTCCGCTACGGCCGTCAACAGCTCGTCGGTGAGGTCGAACTTTCGGAGGTGGATCAGGTCCAGCGCGATCGCCGCCAGCACGCCGGGCTCCGTGTCGCGGTCGAGCAGACCTTCGACCAACCTCCGGACGGGTTCGTCGTGGTCCGCACCGCTGAGCACCTTGATAGCCGCTGCCTGGTGTTCAGGGCTGCGCGAACGGGCCGCGGCGTAGATGTCCGCCGCGGTCGTCGGGTCCTCGGGGTCGAACAACGCGCGGACGACCCTCTCGAAGTCCCACCTGTCGACCGAGGGGTCGGTCAACGCGGGCCGGGTGAACCGGCGGGTGGCCTCCGGGTTCTTCGAATCCGACAGCGCGGAGGTGAGCTGCCCCCGGTGCTGGTCGCTCCACCACGACTCCTCCTCCAAGATCCGCAGCAGCTCGGGGATGGCGTCGCAGTTGACGAAGACGCGGGCGGCCAGGTGGACGGCGTGGCCGTCGCCATGTGGCTTCGACAACACCTTCCGAGCCGCCTCGAGCGCCGCGTCGTGGTGCAGTGCCTCCTGGAGTGCCGTCGCTGCCTTGGCCAGGTACTTGACCGGTTTCGCCGCCGCGGCGGCCAGCACGATCGGCACTCCCGCGGAATCGAGCGCCGACAGGACCGCCGAGACGGCTTCGCCGAACTCGTCCACACTCGAAGCATCCGCGGTGAACGCCCGGTCGGCGGCCCACAGCGTTTCATCCCGGGACTTGGTCCTGGCGGCGAGCATCGCCAGCGCGGCCCAGCCGGCCGGGTTCGCGCCGGACACGTCCGCGGTGGCCCAGCCGACCGACTGCAGGGGGAGCGCCCCGTCGCCCGTCGGCGCGGGGTCATCGCGCAGCCGCCGGACGAGCCTGCGCAACAAGGGGCCTGCGGCCTCGGTCATCCCGGTGTCCACCATGATCGAGACGATCGCCATCGCCCGAGCGTGGTCGTGTCCGGCCGCGGCCAGCCGGACGAGGAGGTGTTCCGCGCGATCCGCTCCTTCCGGGACGAGGTCCTTCAACGCCACGACGGCCCGCTTGAGCCCGGCGGGACTGGCCCGGTCGGCGAACTCCTCCAGCCACCGGGCCGCCGAGTCCGGGTCTTCGAGCTTGCCGAGCACGATCGCCGCCTCGACGCGCACGGCCTCGGCGAGCTCCGGGCGGTCGCGCAGGGCGCGCAGTCGGTCCATCACGGGAGGCGGCACCGCTTCAGGCGGAAGGGACACCAGCACGTCGCCCGCTTCCTCGACGTCCTTCCACGGGTCTGGCAGCACGCCGTTGGCCAGGATCAGCTCCACGACGCGGTCCACGACCGCGGCGGTCAGCGACTCGTCGACCGCCACGCCCTCCGCGAGGAGCCGACCCGCCAGGAGCACCTCCGGTTTCGTGCCCGCGAGCAGCACCGACAGCACCCGGCCGAGATCGCGGTCGTCCCGTCCCCACAGGGCGAAGGTGAACAGCGCGAACGCCCGCTTGCTCTCGGTCAGGCCGTGTTCGATCCACTCGTCCAGGTCCGGGAAGTCCGCCGGGATCTCGCCCGCACGCCGGCGGGCGGCCAGGAACTCCGCGAACGAGTGGTGCCGGAACCGGAGGTCGTCGTCGGTCTGGACGAAGACCCCGGTGCCGGACAGGAGCGCGTGCAGGTCGTCCTGCCACTGGTCGGGCAGGGGCGAGTGGTTCTCCTCCACCCACGCGCACGCGGCCTCGAACAGCGGCGACTCGCTCTCCAACCGGTGGGTCGCCAGCCGCTCCACGACCCCGGTCCGGTGCCGGCGCATCCACTCGACCAACGCCTCCCGCTCCGGGTCGCCGTGCACCGAGCGGCGCAGTTCGGCGATGGTGGTGCGCCGGCTCGCGCCGTCGTCCAGCAGGTACTCCATGAACCGGCCGTAGAGGTCGACCCGGCTGTTGGGCAGCGGGCGGTCCGGTTCGAGGGTCTTGGCGATGGCCGCGATCGTGGCCAGCAGGGGGTTGCGCACCAACTCGCGCAACCGGCCGTCCCGCACCTGGCGGACGAACGTCTCGGCGGCGCTCTTCGCGGTCATCAGGGACTGCGCCCGGAACCACGCCCGCGCGAACTCCTCGAGCTCGACCCGGCCGAACGGCTGGATCGCGTAGCCGTCGACGCCCGCCTGCTCCAGCGGCTTGAGCTCGTCGCCGGGCAGCGGCCGGGTGGTGATCACCAGCCGGTGGTCCGAGTCCCGGCGCACCTGGTGCGCTATCGCGTCGATGACCTGCGCCCTGGTGTCCGGCTCGATGATCTCGTCCAGGCCGTCGACGAACACCAGCCACCGGGCGCCGAGGGCGCGGCGGGCGAGCAGCGCGGACGGCGGGCGTTCGCCGAGCAACCGGCCCAGCGCTTCGGCCGCGCCCGCGGCGAGCAGGTCGGCCCACGCCTTGTTGGCGGCCAACGCGCGGGCCGGCACCCGCAGCGGCAGCACCGGTTCGGAGAGGGGCGGTGAGCCGGTGCCCCCGCTGAGCCAGAACTCGGCGATCTGCTGCACGTACAGGTAGCCGACGGTGGACTTGCCGCTGCCCGGCTCACCGGTGATCAGCAGGTGCCCGTTGCGGTCGAGCGCCGCGGCCACGGCGAGGGTGCGCTCGGTCGACTCCGCCGACGGCTTGCGGTCCGGCTCGGGGGAGCGCTCCGGCGCCTGCGGGCGCATGGTCTGCTCGACGTAGACCTGGGTCAGCTCGGGCTGCTTCACGCCGAGCAGCTTGTACGGCATCGACTCGGTCGCCCGGCGTTGCGCTTCCAGCAGGTCCCGCAGCTCCGGTGTCAGCTCGGGGCGTCCCGACCAGGAGGTCAACGGCGGGATCGGGTCGGCGGGGGCGGCGCCGAGCTGCACGGTCAGCTGGTCGATGGTGCCCGCCTGCACGACCGGACCGGTGATGTGACCGCCGCTGATCTCGTTGTGCCAGTCCGCCATGCCTGTGTTGTACGCGTGATCATGGCCGTGGTCACCGCACAAACGGGTGGAATGCCGACACCGCCCCGCCTACGGTGACGGCGTGTTCCCCGACTTCCACCGCGCGCCCAACATCGCCGACCACCCCTACCTGTACGAGCGGGAGAACGAGGCGATCGACCCCGACGGACGGCTGTGGCGCGCGCTGCGCGAGCAGGCCGACTGGGCCGGGCGCACGGTGCTCGACCTCGGCTGCGGCACGGGCTTCTGGCTGCCCCGCTACGCGGTCGACGCGGGCGCGGTGATCGGTGTCGAGCCCGACCCGGAGCTGCTCGTCAGGGCCCGGGAGCGCGGGGACGTGCGGCACGGTTCGGCGGAGCACGTCCCGCTGCCCGACGCGAGCGTGGACGTGGCGCACGCCCGGTTCGCCTACTTCTTCCCGCCGGACTGCGAACCGGGGCTCGCCGAGGTGCGGCGCGTGCTGCGGCCCGGCGGCACGCTGGTCGTGATCGACAACGACTGGCGGCACGGCGAGTTCGCCGACCTGCTCGCCGCCTCGCCCTGGGCGTCCGCGCAGGGGACCGCCGACACGACCGACGCGTGGTGGCGGGAGCGGGGCGCCGAGCGGACCGAGGTGATGGCGTCCTGGCGGTGCCGTGACGCGGCGGAGCTGGAAGCCGTGCTGCGCATCGAGTTCCCCGGCGACGTCGTGGACGGCTGGGTCCGCGCCAACCCCGGTCGGCGGGAGTTGAGCTACGGCTACGTCCTGTTCACCGTGACCGCTTGACCGTGCCCCTGGGGCAGGCCCTAGACAGGGCGGCACACAGGCCGAGGGGAGCCCACATGATCGACTACACCACGCACAGCCGGTTCACCGATCCCGGTCCGGCGGCCGGGTGGCTGGACGGCGTCGGGCCGGACCTGGCGCAGCTGCGGCGGGCCGCCGCGGGGCTGGTGTTCCACTACTGGGGCAACGGGGACATCACCGACCACGGGTTCCCGGCGGAGCGGCTGGCGGAGGTCGACCTGCGGTACGCGGCGGACATGTTCGCCCGGCTGCGCGAGCTCAACCCCGCGCCGCTGGGCGAGGAGCGTGCGCCGACGGAGCGGATCGTGGGCTGTTGCCGCGACTTCACGCTGCTGTTCGTGTCGATGGCGCGGCACCACGGCGTCCCGGCGCGGTCGCGGGTCGGGTTCGCCGGGTACCTCGCGGACGGCTGGTACCTGGACCACGTGGTCGCCGAGGTGTGGGACGGGCGGCGGTGGCGGTTGGTCGACCCGCAGTTCCTCGACGGCCGGGTCGACCTGATGGACGTGCCGAGGGACCGGTTCCTGGTCGGCGCGGACGCGTGGCGGGCGTGCCGTTCGGGTGCGGTCGAGCCCGAGCGGTTCGTGGTCTCGCCCGAGCTGATGATCCCCGGCACGCGCGGTCTCACGCAGGTGCGGCACGACCTCGTGCAGGACCTGGCGTCGTTGAACAAGCACGAGATGATCCTGTGGGACCTGTGGGGCCTGCTGAGCGACGAACCGGAACTGTCCGAAGAGGACGTCGAGGCCGCGGACGAGCTGGCGGCCTCGATGCAAAACCCCGGCGCCGACCTGCGGGCGCTCTTCGACACCGACGCCTACCGCGTGTCGCCGGTGATCACCTCGCACGACCAGGTGACTCAGTTGCCGGTGGAGGTCGTGTTGCGCTGAGCGGCGTTGCGGGTGGTGGCCGGGCTGAGGCGGTTCATCACGGCCAGGTACGAGGTGGGGAAGAGGCGGGCCAGGACGTCGGGCGCGACGGCGGTCCACGCGATCAGCACCCGGCCCTTGCGCTTCGCCACGCCGGCCAGGATGCGCTCGGCCGCCTTGTCCGCGGGGTAGGTGAGGAGCTTCGCGAAGTTCGCCTTGCCCTCCGCCGCCTCGGCTTCGTC
This sequence comes from Actinosynnema sp. NPDC002837, assembly GCF_040295345.1. Lineage (NCBI taxonomy): Bacteria > Bacillati > Actinomycetota > Actinomycetes > Pseudonocardiales > Pseudonocardiaceae > Actinosynnema > Actinosynnema sp. NPDC002837. Next base: position 17,378 of record NZ_JBEOVG010000093.1, on the reverse strand, counting down.
GACCCCGGCCGCCACCCGCGCGTTCTCCGCGATCCTGGTGCGGATGCCGCCCGGGTGGACGCAGGTCACGCCGACGCCCCGGCCGGCCAGCTCGTGGCGCAACGACTCGCTGAACCCGCGCAGGGCGAACTTGCTGGCCGAGTACGCCGTCTGGCCGGGTGGCCCGATGAGCCCGAACAGGCTCGACACGTTGACCACGTGGCTGCCGGGCGAGGCCAGCAACGTCGGCAGCAGCAGCCGGGCCAACGCCACCGGCGCGCGGAAGTTGATGTCCATGACCCAGTCGAACTCGTCCGCGCTGACCTGGTCGAACGTGCCGCCGAGCGCCACGCCCGCGTTGTTGACCAGCAGGGTGGTCCGCGGTGCCGCGGCCAGCACGCGTGCCGCGACGTCTGCCAGCCCGGCGATGTCGGACAGGTCGGCCACGATCGCCTCGACCCGCACACCCCGGATCCTCCCGGCCACGGCGGCGAGCCGCTCGGCGTCCCGGTCGATCAGCACGAGGTCGCTGCCGCGCCGCGCCAACCCGTACGCGACCTGCTCGCCGATCCCGCCGGCCGCGCCGGTCACCACCGCCGTGCCGCCTGCGAACCGGTAGGGCGAGAGCTGGGACATGGGGCCTCCTGGAGGACGTCGGTGGACACCACCAGTCTGGCCCGACCCGCCCGGCCGGGCTTGACCTGACGCGACAGGAACTTGACCCGGCACGACACCAGGGCCGCCGCACCTCGTCGACCTCACGCCCCGGCGGCCGGACCTCTTCGGCCTGACGCGCTGCGGCGGATCCGTGCGAAATCACGCCCCGCGTCGGCTTCGTGCGACGTCACGTCCCGCGTCGGACGGCGCTCGGCGTGATGCCCCACCACCGGCGGCAGCAGCGGCTCAGGGCGGACTGCTCGGACAGCCCCAGCATCCCCGCCACCTGGCTCATCGGGATGTCCGTCGTGGTCAGGTAGCGCTTGGCCGCCTCACGCCGCACCTCGTCCAGCACGGTGGCGAACGTGGTGCCCTCGGCGGCCAACCGCCGCTGCACCGTGCGCGGGTGCAGGTCGACCAGCCGGGCCACCGCACCGATCTCCGGAGGGACCGTGCCCAGCGACCGGGTCAGCACGCCGCGCACCCGGGCCGTCGTGGTCGCGCCGTCGCCCGCGGTCTGCTCGGCCAGGAACGCCAGCGCCAACCGCCACACCCGCTCGTCACCGCCCGCCAGCCGCCGGTCCAGCAGGGCGCGCGGCATCCGCAGCAAGGGCGCGTCCTGCCGGGTGTGGACGGTCGCGCCGAAGAACTCCTCGTACACCGCGAGCGGCGCGACGGGCGTGTACGGCAGCTCCACGCTGCGCAACCCGTACGAGCCGCCCACCAGGTAGGTGATCGACCGGTGCAGGAACCCGAGGCCCAGGTCGATCGCCTGCACCGAGATCGGCAGGCCCGGCGGCACGCCGTAGTGCAGCGCGCCGAGGTCCGGCGCGCCGTACGGGTCGTCCACCAGCGACAGGCTCAACGACCGCGCGTGCACGAACAGGTAGCGCGACGTGCACTCCAGCGCGTCGGCCACGGTCGGCGAGTTCTGGATCGCCAGCGCCAGCGGCCCGAGCATGCCGAAGTCCTGCCGCGCGGCCACCCGCAGGCCGAGGTCCGGGCAGCCCAGCCCGTCGGCGGCGACCTCCAGCACGGCCGCCAGCACCCGGTCGGACACCAGCAGGTCGTCCACGTCCAGCGCGGCCACCGGCAGGCCCGCCGCGCGCGCGTAGTCCTCGGCCCGGCCGCCCAGCTCGGCCACGGTCGCCCGGAACCCCCGCAACCCCGCAGACCGGACCACCGACATGTCGTACAGGGTCAAATACTTGTCGTCCCCGGTCAAGAACCCCGCCGGCGCCTCCAGCACACTGGGCGCATGACCACTCCCGAGCACCTCGACGTCGTGATCGTGGGCGCCGGACTGTCCGGTGTCGGCGCGGCCTACCGGCTGCGCACCGAGTGCCCCGGCAAGTCCGTCGCGATCCTCGAAGCCCGCGACGCGATGGGCGGGACGTGGGACCTCTTCCGGTACCCGGGCATCCGGTCGGACTCGGACATGTTCACCCTCGGCTACCCGTTCAAGCCCTGGCGCGAGGCGAAGTCGATCGCGGACGGCCCGTCGATCCTCCGCTACATCCGGGCCACGGCCGCGCAGTTCGGCATCGACCGGCTGGTGCGCTACCGGACCAAGGTGCTCGCCGCCGACTTCTCCACCGAGACCGCCCGCTGGACGGTGACGACCAGCCGCCGCGACGAGCACGGCGCCGTCGTGGACAGCGTGATCACCTGCGACTTCCTCTACTCCTGCGCCGGCTACTACGACTACGACCAGGGGCACGACCCGGTGTTCCCCGGTGTCGAGTCGTTCCGCGGCGACGTGGTGCGACCGCAGTTCTGGCCCGACGACCTGGACTACGCGGGCAAGCGGGTGGTCGTGATCGGCAGCGGTGCGACCGCCGTGACGTTGGTGCCGGCGATGGCCGAGACCGCCGCGCACGTCACCATGCTGCAACGCTCGCCGACGTGGGTCGGCGTGGTGCCCGGCCGCGACAAGCTCGCCGACAAGGTCCGGGAGCTGCTGCCCGCCGCCGTCGCGCACCGGCTGATCCGGACCAAGAACATCCTGTTCGGCGTGGCCTTCTACCAGTTCTGCCGCCGCTGGCCGAAGGCCGCGCGCAAGGTGCTCACCGGGCTGTCGACCAAGGTGCTGGAGGACGAGGCCGCGGTCCGCGAGCACTTCACCCCCACCTACGACCCCTGGGACCAGCGGCTGTGCGCGATCCCGGACGCCGACCTGTTCAAGGCCCTCAAGCGCGGTCGCGCGTCGGTCGTCACCGACCACGTCGACACGTTCACGCCCGACGGCGTGCGGCTGCGGTCCGGGCGTGAGCTGCCGGCCGACGTCGTGGTCACGGCGACCGGTCTGCGGCTGCTGGCCTTCGGCGGCATCGCGCCGAGCGTGGACGGGCGGCGGGTGGAGCTGTCCGAGCAGTTCGTCTGGCGCGGCGCGATGATCACGGGGCTGCCGAACTTCGCCGTGTGCGTCGGCTACACGAACGCGTCGTGGACGTTGCGCGCCGACCTGACCTCGCGCCTGGTGTGCCGGGTGGTCAACCACATGGACCGGCACGGCTACGCCTCCGTCGTGCCCACCCCGGACCGCCCGCTGACCCGCCGCCCGATGCTCGACCTCGCGTCCGGCTACATCCAGCGGGCGATCGACGCGTTCCCGCGCCAGGGCGACCGCGGCCCGTGGCGGGTGCGGCAGAACTACCCGCTCGACGCCTTGTCCACGTTGCGCGGCGACCTGGGCCGGCAGCTCGTCGGCACGCGGCGGGCGGCCGTCGACGGCGCGCTGTCGGCGGTGCGGGGCCGGTAGCGCGGTTAGGGGGACTGCACCTGCAACGCGTAGTCGAACGAGTTGGTGGCGTCGTGGCCCGAGCTGTAGGGGGCCGTGCACCGGCCGTTGTCCACCGGGATGGTCCCGTAGGCGGGCCGGAACATGGTGGCGCACTTGAAGCACGAGCGCCAGCCCCGGTGGTGCCAGTGCTCGGGGGTGCTCAGGTCGTGCTCGACGACGTAGGCGAACGACGCCCGGACGGTCCGGCTGTTCACCCGGTGGCCGTTGGGGTCGCCGGGGCAGTGGCCGGAGAAGCCGCCGGCCCACCACAGGCACTGGCACGCCGCGCAGGAGCGCCACCCCACCTGCTCCGCCACACCTTCGTGCTCCAGCAGCACTTTGTACACCAGGCCGTCGAACGGGTCGCGCTCGTGGACCCCGCCCCCGGCGCACAGCGACACCGCCGCCACGTTGGGGAAGTACAGGCTCCGGCACTTCCGGCACCTCGACCACCCGCCCTGGGCGGCGTGCGCCGTGGCCGGGGCGACGAGCTGACCCGCGGCGGTCGCCACCACCGCGCCGCCCGCCGCACCGAGGAACACCCGACGGTTCACCATCTCCCGCTCCACTCCGCTCGGCTCCACCTGTTCGGGACTCGCCGGGCGGGGCGGGTGCGTTACCGGGCGTAGCCCGTTCGGGCGACGTACGCGAGCGGGCAGCGTTCACGAACGAGCGACGTTCACGAGCGGGCGGTGTCAGGGCCGCCGGTAGCGCAGGCCGTCCATCACCAGGTCGAGCATGCCGTCCGCCGGGCCGACGTCGGGCACCGTGTGCGCGATGCCGGCGAGCGTGGCGACCACGTCCAGCGGCGCGACGTCGGGGCGGCCGACGGCCTCCAGCAGCGTGGCCATCGCCTCGGTCAGCCGGTCCTTGCTCTGCGCGTACGGGTTGCCGCCGGACGCGATCACCGCGCGCAACGCGTCACCCATGCCCTGCTTGGTGGCCATGTACTCGACGAACCGGTCCATCCACGCCCTGGTCGCCTCGTGCGGCGGCAGCGTGCGCAACAACTCGGGCACGGCGTCGCACAGCTTGGCCAACTCGTTGCGGTAGACCGCCTCCACCAGCGCCTCGCGGGTGGGGAAGTGCCGGTAGAGGGTGCCGATGCCGACGCCGGCGCGCTTGGCGATCGCGTCCAGCGTGGCGTCCGCGCCCTCGTTGGTGAACGCCTCCAGCGCGGTCTCGATCAAGCGGTCGCGGTTGCGCTGGGCGTCCGCGCGCAGCGGGCGGGACACGGTGCCTCCATACGGGTGTGACGCGGCTCTCGATGCTAAGCGGAGGGTCCTCCGGTTAATGTCGAACGTAACGGAGGAACCTCCGCTTCAGTGTACGACAGGGGAGCAGGGCATGAGCGAGCACATCACCACGCCGTTCGGCGCGGAGTCCACCGCGGCGCAGGTCGTCGCGGGCATCGACCTGACGGGCAAGCGCGCGGTGGTCACCGGCGGCGCGTCCGGCATCGGCGTCGAGACCGCGCGGGCGCTGGCGTCGGCCGGGGCCGAGGTCACGCTGGCGGTCCGCGACACCGAGGCGGGGCGGCGGGTGGCCGACGAGATCGGCGGCGACGTCCGGGTCGCCCGACTCGACCTGGCCGACCAGGCGTCCGTGGCGGCGTTCGTCGCCGGCTGGGACGGCCCCCTCCACATCCTGGTCGACAACGCGGGCGTGATGGCCGCGCCGGAGACCCGCACGCCGGAGGGCTGGGAACTCCAGTTCGCCACCAACCACCTGGGCCACTTCGCGCTGACCACGGGCCTGCACCGGTTCCTGGCCCTGGAGGGCGCACGGGTCGTGTCCGTCAGCTCCAGCGCGCACCTCATGTCGCCGGTCGTCTTCGACGACATCCACTACACCGAGCGCCCCTACGACCCGTGGACGGCGTACGGCCAGTCGAAGACCGCGAACATCCTGTTCGCCGTGGAGGCGAACAAGCGCTGGGCGGCCGACGGCATCACGGTGAACGCCCTGATGCCCGGCGGGATCGACACCAACCTGCAGCGCCACGTCGACGGCGAGCAGTTGCGGGCGATGAGGGACCGGGCCGCCGCGGACGGCTACCAGCTGAAGACCCCGGAGCAGGGCGCGGCCACCTCGGTGCTGCTGGCGACGTCACCGCTGCTGGAGGGCGTCGGCGGCCGGTACTTCGAGGACTGCGCCGAAGCCCTGCCGAGCCGGGGCGACACGCTGGTCCGCGGTGTCGCGGCCTACGCGCTCGACCCGGAGGCGGCCACCCGGCTGTGGCAGGTCACCGAGGAGATGCTCGCCCGCTGACCCGGGCCGCCACCAGGTCGATCACGGGCCGGTAGGCGCGGACCTGGTCCGCCGGCCAGTCCCCCGGGCCCGGTCCCGGGTCACGATCCGGTAGATCAACGCCCGGAGCAGCACCTGGTCCCCACGCCGGCAGGTGCGACCACCGGTCGGCGAGGTCGGGCGGGGCGCCGTGCCAGCACAGGCAGTCCACCACCGCGACCGCCGCCGCCCACGACGCGGGCCGCCAGTACGGCGGCCAGTCGATCACCGCGGGCGGCAGGCCGGCGGCGAACAGCACGTTGCCCGCCAGGTCGCCGTGCACGACCTGGGCCGGCAGGTCCACCGGAGCCCGCGCCGCGAGCAGCGGTTCCAGCAGGTCGAGCGCCGCGGGGCCGACGTCGGCCGGCGACTCCTCCCAGGCGACCCGGTCGCCGACCGACCAGGGGTCGTCGCGGAGGTCGAGGTACGCGGGTCGGGACACGTCGCGCACGGCCTCGTGGAACGCGATCCCGGCCCGCAGCACGTCGTCCGGCCGGCCGACGTCCGGCTCACCCGCCACGAAGCGGCACGCCTCCCACCCGTCGACCACCCAGTCGCCGGACGCGGACCGCACGGGAGGGGCGACCCGGAACGCGGGCGACGGCGGCAGGGCGGCGAGCACGTCGGACCGCCACCGCGTCTCGGGCTCGAAGTCCACCGGCTTGAGCACCACCCCGCCGGCGCGCCACGTGCCGCCCCGGCCGCCGGGCAGCACGACGGGCTCGGCCGTCACGCCGAACGCGGACAGCACGGTCCGCGGCGGTCTTGGCACGCCGGGATCGTAGGCAACCCGGCCCGGCGGTGACGGGTCCTTTTCGGCAGGCTCCGCGGAAGGGCCGCACGACCGGGCCAACCACTACCGCGCGCGGCGTGGGCAGGGCTGGGCGATCGGCGCCCCGGCCACCGTCCGGTGCTCTCGCGGTGGCTGTTCGCACGGCGGTGGTGCGGGAGCGGGCTGGGCACCGCACGACTCGGACCTGGCCGAGGAGGGCTTCACCCCGGTCGTGCTGCCCGTGGCGACGCCGTGATCAGGGCAGCGCGACGCCGGTGAGCTCCGCGCAGGCGCCGAGCAGGCGTTCCTGGACCTCCACGTCGTAGGCGGCCGGGTTGGCCCGCAGGTCCTCGCGCCACTTGAAGTAGCGGCCGGTGACGGTGGCGGCCGGCTCGTCGCTCGTCGCGAGCCACACCTGGGTGTCGGCGCCCGTCGGCAGGTCGTCGGTGGCGTTCGGGCCGCCCAGCTTGGTCTTGATCCAGCCCGGGTCGACGGCGTTGCTGAGCACGCCCGGCCACCGCCGGGCCACCGCGAACGCCAGCACCACGTCCAGCAGCTTGGAGTCCGAGTAGGCCTGCATGCCGTGCCACGGGCCGCGCTCGTGCTGGAGGTCGTCCAGGTCCGCCACGCCCTGCGACTCCAGGCCCGACGTCAGGTAGACCAGCCGTCGCGGCCGGGGCATCAGGGCCGTGAGCAGGTACGGCGCCAGCACGTTGACCTGGAACAACAGCTCCAGGCCGTCCTCGGTGACCGTCCGCTCGGGCAGGCCGCCCCCCAGCCCCGCGTTGTGGATCACCACGTCGAAGGGCTCGGCGGAGGCCGCCGCCGCCAGCTCCCTGGTCCGGGCCAGCGACGCGAGGTCGCCCACCAGCACGCCGGCCGCGCCCGGCACGGCGGCCAGCGCCTGCCCGGCCCGCGCCTCGTCGCGCGCGTGCAGCACCACCCGGTGCCCGAGCGAGACCAGCGTCGCCGCCGTCTCCCGACCGATGCCATCCGCCGAACCCGTGACCAGAACGCTCGTCATGCGCGGCAGCGTACCGTGGGAGCGCTCCCAGGCGCTCAGCCGAAGACCTGCCACCGGGCCAGCTGCCCGGCCGGCCAGCCCGTGTTGCCGCTGAACCGCAGCCGCACGTGCCGGGCGCTCACCCCGGCGGGCAGCGCGAGGGTGACCGCGTTGCCGGTGGCCGGGTCGAACACGTGGCCGGCCGCGCCGACCACCGTCGTGAACGCCGAGCCGTCCGTGCTCGCCTCCACCGCGATGGTCTGCGTGCGGCGTCCCCAAGCCGGGTTCGGCGGCAGGCTCAGCACCATCCGGCGCGGCGCGGCCACCGCGCCCAGGTCGACCCCGATCCACTGCGGGAACGCGCCGTTCGCGCTCTCCCAGTAGCTGTGCGGGTCGGCGTCCACCGCGAAGTGGCTGCCGTAGTGCTGGGTCTGGCTGCTCTGCGTGGTCGGCCTGCCCGCCGCCAGGTCGCGCTCGACGGGCGGTGTGTCGGTGAGCATCGGCTTGGTCGGGCGCACGGACGTCAACGCGAGCTGGCCCTTGAGCATCCGGCCGCCGTCGCCGGTGAGCCGCAGGTAGTAGTCCGACGAGCACCGCGTGCCGTCCTCGTCCAGGGCGAGGAAGCCCGAGCCGACCGGGATGCCCGCCTGCGTCTCCGGCGTCTTGGCGATCTGGTTGGCCTCGTTGTACTCGTCGAACATCGAGATGTAGATGCCCTGCACGCCGAGGCGGCACATGTTGTAGAACTGCCGCCACATGAAGTCGCCGTGCGCCCGGTGCCGCCGGGACAGGTCGCCGGGCAGCACGCACGGCTGGTAGTCGATGCCGAGCCGGGCGCACTCCGCCAGGTCCGGCGAGTTCACGTTGGCGTGGAAGTGGTCGGCGTCGGCCACGGTCCCGATCCGGCCGACCATCCACGGCGAGAGCATGTCGAAGCTGCGGTAGACCTGCGCGAACCCGGGGCGGGAGTCCTCGATCTCGCGCCGCCAGTGCGTCGGCACGCCGCCGATCAGGTACACGCCCTGGCCCTTGAACCAGTCGACCACGTCCTGGCACTGCTGCGGGGTGAACGGGCGGCCGGGGTCGTTGAAGCCGAAGCCCCAGACGCAGACCACCGGCTTGCCGTTCTGGCGCGCGTACATGGGGGACGAGGTGTACGCGCGCATCTTCGCCGTCCAGTCGGCCTTGATCTCCGACTGCATGTTAGTCCAGTTCGTGACGTCGTACATGAGGTAGAACTTCACGCCGTGCGCCTCGGCGGCCCGCCGGACGTGCGCGGTGACGGCGTCGCGGATCGGGCCCTCGCCGCCGGTCGGGTTGAACCGCTGGAGGGCGGCGGTGTCGCAGCCGTACTCGCGCATCCAGCGGAAGTGCACGTCCACGGTCTGGTAGTCGTGGTTGGAGAACACGGTCGCCGGTTGACCGTTCCCCAGGGCGCCGAACGCCGTCGGGTACTTGTTCGCGTAGTCCGTCATGTCCGGCCACGACATGAGCGCGTGGTTGGTCGGCGACGGCGGCTGACCCCAGTTGTCGCTCCAGTGCCACCAGCCGTCGATCGGCGAGTTGTCGCCCCGGGCGGCGAACCAGCCCTGGTAGCCGACGGTGATCTTGCCGACCACGTCGCCCGGCGGGCTGGCCGCGCCCGCCGGGGTCGACGTGGTGGTGGTCAGGGCGGAGGCGGCCAGGGCCGACCCGAGGAATGTCCTGCGTGACAGGGGCACCGCACGCTCCTTCGTTGGAGGGACGGCATCAGCATGCAAGAAGTGAGCAGCGTCACGCAATAACTCGACAAACCGGGATTCTGGCGGCGGACCGGGACTACGCGAGTCCGGCGAGCAGTTCCGCCGCGCGCCGGGGGCGGACCAGGAAGCCCATGTGGCTGGTGTCGAGGGTGTGCACGTCGAACGGGTTGTCCGGGAGCAGCGCGTCGGCCTCGCGGATGAACCGGTCCTGCAGCCCGACCGGGACCGAGCGGTCGTCGGCGAGCCGGACGTAGGTGTGCGGCAGGCGGGCCCAGGCCGCCGGGTCGACGCGGTCGCTGCCGCCGTCCAGGCTCTCGTCCGGCTCCAGGGTGTTCAGCGCCGCCAGGAACTCCGCGTCCGTGCCGTCGGCCAGCATCGCGGCCTTGAGCTTGGCCAGCAGGTCCGGGTCGGCGGTGCGCCAGTTCATCCGGAGCGCGCCGAGGTCGGCCGGGTTGCCCGCGAGCAGGCCCGGGAGGTCGTTGAGCGCGCTCGACGCCCACTCCGGCCCCTCCATGTACCCGCCCGCGGTCACGTCGACGCAGCACCACGCGGACACGTACACGACCCGGTGCAGCAGGTCGGGCACGGCGTTCGCCACGCCGGTCACGGTCATCCCGCCCCGGCTGTGCCCGACGAGGACCACCGGGCCGTGCTCGCCCGCGCGCCGCACCACGTCGATCACGTGCGCGACGTTGTCGGCGTGGCTCGCGCCGGCGAGCCCGGACGGCGCGGTGGCCAGCGCGGCCAGGTCCTGAGGTGCTTGGTACGACGGGGAGAACGGGGCGTCGAAGCCGTGTCCGGGCAGGTCGACGGCGAGCGCGCGGCGGCCGAGCAGGGTGAGTTCGCGGAGCAGGGGTGACCAGTGGAACGAGTTGCTGTTGGAGCCCGGCACGAAGACGTAGATCGCGTTCATGCAGTGATCCTCACATTCGGCCGGGATCGGGCCAGCAGCACACCACCGATCACGACCACGCCGCCGACCAGCGTGGTCCACCCCACCGGCTCGCCGAGCAGCACCGCGCCGATCGCCGTCGACCACAGCGGCGCGACGTAGGTGACGGTCGACGCCACCGCCGGCCCGGCCGCCCGGATCACGTCCAGGTTGAGCACGTACGCCAGGCCCGTCCCCGCCGCGCCGAGCACGACCAGCGCCACCGCCGCCGACATCCCCGGCCACGACGGCAAGCCGCCCGACGCGGGCGCGACCAGCGCCAGTTGCAGCGTCGCGCAGGTGATCTGCACGGCCGACAACGCGCTCGCGCTGTGGTCGCCACCGGAGAAGAACCGGCGGGTGTAGGCGAAACCCGCGCCGTAGCACGCGGTCGCGGCCAGGCAGGCGAGGCTGCCTTCGAGCACACCGCCCGCCAACCCGCGCCACGCGCCCAGCACCACGAGCACGCCCGTGAAGCCGACCAGCAGCCCGGCGACCCGCGTCCCCGTCGTCCGCTCGCCCGGCACGATCAGCAGCACGAACACCAGCGTCATCAACGGCGTGGTGGCGTTGAAGACACCGGCCAGCACCGAGCTGACCTGCGTCTCGCCGTGCGCCAGCAGCGTGAACGGCACCGCGTTGAGCAGCAGCGCGACCACCGCCGCGTGGCCCCACGTGCGCCGGTCCCGCGGCACGGCCGCGCCCTGCGCCAGGCAGATCGCCCACAGCGTGAGCGCGCCGAACAGGCAGCGGGACAACGCCACCCACACCGCGGGCACGCCCGCGTCCACCGCCACCTTGATCAACGCGAAGCTGCCGCCCCAGATCACGGACAGCAGCACGAACTTCCCGGACGTCTGCACCGGGTGAGGATCTCCGCACCTGCGATGATGAGTCCAACAAGTCACGTCCGCCAACCCATGAGAGTTGTTCATGGCCCTGAACCTCGCGCAGCTCCGCGCGTTCCTCGCCGTCGTGGACGAGGGCGGTTTCGGCACGGCCGCCGACGCGTTGGGCCTCACGCAGTCCGCCGTGTCGCACGCCGTGGCCGCGCTGGAACGCACCCTCGGCCACCCGGTGCTGGTCCGGCGCGGCAGGCCGCGGCCGACGGCGTTCGGCGCGGAGGTCGTGGCGCACGCCCGTGCCGCGGTGGCCGCCTCGGTGGCGATCACGGACCTGGCCGCGCGGCACGGTGGGGCGGCTCGCGGCACGATCAAGCTGGCCGCGCCGCCGACCGTGTGCCAGGGGCTGCTGCCGGACCTGATGTCCCGGTGGGAGGCGGAGTTCCCGCACGTGCGGGTGCGGGTGTTCGAGGGCGAGGACGACGAGGTGGCCGAGTGGCTGGCCAACGGCACGGTGGAGATGGCCGTCGTGGTCGACCCGCCGCCCGGTCACGGCGTGCCGGTGGGCGAGGACGCGTTCCACGCCCTGCTGCGCACCGACCACCCGTTGGCCGGTGTCGGCGAGGTGCACGTGGCGGACCTGGCGGACGACCCGTTCCTGCTCTCGTGCGGCGGGTGCGAGCGGCACGTGCGGCAGGTGCACGCGGGCCTGCCGTTCGACCCGCTGCACCGGGTGCGCGAGCTGGGGACGCTGCTGGCCATGGTGCGGGCCGGTGTCGGCGTCTCGATCGTGCCCGGCCTGGTGGCGTCGATGCTGGTGCCGGGGCTGGCGCTGGTGCCGTTGCGGCCGCGGGTGGTGCGCCGGCTGGTGGTCAGCGGCCCGCCGGGGCGCGAGTGGCACCCGGCCGTCACCGCGCTGGCGGGGTCCCTGCCGGGCGGTGATCGTGCGTGACAGCGCGTTCGGGGTGAACCGCCTCGGGTTCGGCGGCACGCCGTTCCCGTTGAGCTTCAGCGCTCGCGAGGTCGACGGCTCCTGGCGCCTCGACGCGACCGCGGCGACGGCCGCCGAGCTTGCCGACCTCGTCGTGGCCGCGGCGAACGAGACGATCCTGGTCGTCGACCTGGCGACTACCAGCTTCCTGGACGAGGAATACCGGCAGTGGCCGCCGTCGCGCATCGCGGCCGAGCAGGGCGTCGACGGGTGGGCGCACCAGTTGGGGACTCTGGCGTCCGGCGTGGTCGGCCTCAGCGAGGAGGTCCTCGTGCTGCGGCGTGACGACCTGCCCCGCTTCCTCGCCGGGTGGTCGCCGTACGAGCTGACCCTGGTCGACCTGCCCGCCCCGCCGAGCGCCGAGCGGCTGGACGAGATCGCCCTCACCCTCGGCACCGCCGCCCACCACGACCCGGTGCTGCCCGCCCTCGTCGGTTCGCGCGTGTGGTTCTCCGGCCACGACGACTGCTACGTGGCCCTGGAGTCGACCGATCCGGCCCTGCCCGCCGCGGTGCTGGGCCGGCTCCTCGCGCTCCTGGCCGGCACCGCGCTGGACGACGCCGTGGCGGAACCCGACGGCGCGCTCGTGGCGGACCTGGTCACGCGCAACGCGCACTGGGTCGGTGCGGTGGACCGGGTGTCGGCGGACTCGGTGACGGTGAACCTGACCGCCACGTCCGCGCGGTGGCGGCTGAGCGCGCCACCGCCGGACCGGGTCGACCACACCGTGGTCCTCGACCGCGCCTGACCGTGCCGTGCGGCGCTACCGGGCGGCCGGCACGCCGGCCAGCAGTTCGGTGAGCCGTCCGACCGCGAACTCCACGAACGGCCGCGCGGGGATCAGCACGCAGGACGCCCGGCCCACCTCGGTCCGCTCGACGCCCGCCCGCCGCTCGAACTCGTCGCCGACGGTGGGGAAGTGGGTGTTGTTGTCGTCGCCCACGTCCAACGCCTCCAGCCACACCCGCTCGCCGGCCACCAGGGTCGGGAACCGGCGCAGCTTCAGCCTCGGCCGAGGGGTCAGGGTCTCGGCGTGGTGCAGGAAGCTGTCGCGGTTGTGCCGCACGCCGATCAGCAGGATGCGCGCGTCGAGGTCGTGCAGCCGGCCGAACGGCGAGTCCGCGCCCAGCGCGAAGTTCAGCGGCTGGTGCGCCACGACGTCCCGCGCGTGCCTGCCGACGGCGGCGACCGACGCCTGCGGGTGGGTGCTGCGCGCGCTGTCCGGGCGGGTGCGCAGCGCCTCCGCGATCGCGCCCATCGGGCTGGGCAGACCGGGGTGGAACAGCGGCACGGCGGCGCGCCGGGCCCGCAGGTCCTCGTCGGGCACGCCACGGCGGTGCGGTTCCGGGTCGGCGACCTGCGGCGTGAACGCCGGGACGACGACCGTGCCGGCGGGTCCGACGGCCGTGAGCAGGCTGTCGACCACGGCGGGCGCGCCGCCGTCCACCGGGCCCAGCGCGGACAGCGACGAGTGCACGATCAGCGTCATGCCCTCGGTGACGCCGGTCTTCCGCCAGCTCTCGGTCAGCGTCGCGTGCGCCAGGGTCATCGTCGGTCGTCCTCGATCGTCGTCCGGGGTCGACCCAGATGGTGCCCGGCGGCGGCGGCACGCGGGCCGGCGGGGGTGGGCGGGGCCCTGCGGCCTGCCGAAGTCCGTCCACAGTGGACAGGTGGTTTACTGGTGCGGGCACCGCCGCCGCCCGTACCGGGTTCCACCTTGGTCAACGCAGATCAGTTGGAGGAGACCGACGTGTCCGTCATCAGCTCGCTCCGCGGGGCGCTGTCCCTGCTGTCCGTCGTGACCGCTCTCGCCGCGGTGCTCGCACCCGCCGCGACCGCGGCCCCGACCGCCGACCCGACCACCCACCTCACGATCTCCGTGTACGGCCGGTTGACGCCGGTCGTCCGGGAGTTCCGCCTCACCTGCGACCCGGACGGCGGCACGCACCCGCAGCCCAAGGCGGCGTGCGAGGCGATCCGGAAGTCGCCGGGCACGATCAAGCCGCCACCGCCGACGGCGCACTGCTACGACCGCGTCTTCGGGCCGGAGTACGCCAAGGTGAGCGGCCTGCTGTTCGGGGTCGAGGTGGCCGCCGAGTTCAACCGCCGCAACTCCTGCGAGGAGGACCGCTGGCAGGCGTGGCTCCCGGTCTGGGGCTGACCCTCCCGCCTGGCCGACGCCCCGGGCCGGTGGTCGACCGACCCGGGGCGTCAGCGCGGGGCGCTACCCGCGGGTGATCTTGTAAGCGCGGATCACGGTGTGCTCGAACGTGTTGCCGTCGCTGTCGGCGCCGGACGCCTTGAGCGAGACGTACCCGGCCGCGTCGGGGTGCCGCACGAGGGCCGCCCCTCCTGCCACCGGCACGCGCCGCCAGGTCTTGCCGTCGTCGAACGACACGTCCACCCGGACCTGGCCCACCTCGCCGTTGTCCGCGCCGTCCTGCTGCTCCACCACCAGCGGCACGCTCAGCAGCCGTCCGGCGGGCGTGCCGCCGGCCGCGTCCAGCTCCGGGTTGAACCGCACCACCGACATCGGCAGCCGGCGGCCGTGCCCGTCGGGCAGGGTCGCCATCCGGAACGTCCACGCGCCGCTGACCCGCGTGGTCAGCTCGTGCGCCGTCGGATCGCGGACCACGTCGTGCTCCACCCGGTACCGGCCCTCGCCCTCCGGCACGGTGAACTCGCCCCACTGGTCGCGGATCTGGCCGACCAGCCGCCCGTCCCGGTACACCGAGGTGCGCGCGGACTCGTGGCTGCCGCGGCCGAGGTTGCCGTCGCGGTCGTTGATCAGCGGGACCTGCGCCGTGACGCGGTCCTCGTGCACGCCGAGGTAGGTGGCCGAGTAGCCGGACAGGCCGGGCCCGAGCACCGGGTGCCCGAACCGCTCCGAGTGCTTCTCGCCCAGCCGGTAGGTGCGGTTGAACGAGGAGTAGTCGGCCTCGGTCCGGTACTGCGGCGACAGCCGCTGGAAGCCCCAGCTCCAGGTGAGCCGGTCGGGCGTGACCAGGTCGACCACCGCGCCGCCCGAGGGCACGGGCAGGCCCACCGACCAGCCGCCCGAGCCGTCCGGCGGGCTGGCGTTGCCGCTGTGCAGGTACTGGCGGTCGGCCGGGCCGGGCGCGAACGTGGTCCGCACCTCGGCCAGCTCGGCCTTGGTCGGCGCGCGGGTGTACCCGGTGGGCACCGCGCCCTGCTCCATCCAGCGGAACCGGTAGTGCGTCGGCGTGCCGTCGACCGGCGGGCTCTGGAACTGCGCGCCGATCGAGACGGTCAGCTCCTGGTCGGTCAGGGTCGGGCCGACGTGACCGAGCGCCATGTCCCCGAAACCGCCGAGGAAAGCCGTGTTGAGCACGACGCGCCTGCCGTTGAGGAGCCGGGACACGTTGATGTCGCCGATCATCGGCGCCGCGGTGGGATCGGGCGCGGTGACCTGCACCGGTTTCGCGACGCGGGCGTCGAAGGTGTAGCGGGTGCGCTCGGCGTCGACGGTCAGGGTCGGCCGGGCGAGCACCCAGGTCTTGGGCCAGGAGCGGATGACCGCCCGCGCCATGTACTCGCCCTTGGGCACGCGTGCGGTAGCGGTGCCGTCGGGGCCGTACAAGGTCTCGTAGACGTCGTTGTCCATGCCGACGAGCGCGGTCGAGTTGTCCAGGGCCGGGTTGCCGTCGGCGTCGATGTTCTCGATCGCGATGTCGTAGCTCTCGACCTCGCGGGCGAGGCTGACCGGGACGCGGGTCGGTCCGCCGACCAGCGCGCCGGAGTAGACGCCGTCGAGCGTGCCGACCCTGGTGTCCGCCGTGACGGCCACGGCGGTCGTGCCGCCCGCGGGCACGGTGACCTTCGCCGGGGCCACGGTGAGCAGGCCGGCGGGCGCGGCGGCGCCGTTCGGGCCGCGGAGCTCGGCGGTGAGGTCGAACGTGACGGCCTCGGAACCGCTGTTGCGGTAGGTGACGGTCTTGGTGACGGGGGTGTCGTCGTGGTGGGGCCACAGCTGCTCTTCGAACGTGACGCTCACCGGCGTGGCGCCGACGTTCGCCGTGATCGCGCGCGGCAGGTCCACCCGGCCGGTGCCCTGGTCGAACACGGACAGCCCCGGGTTCGGCTTGGCGGAGGCCATCAGGACGGCCTTGAGCTGCGCGCCGGTCCAGTCGGGGTGCTGCTGGGCGAGCAGCGCGGCCGCGCCCGCGACGTGCGGTGTGGCCATCGAGGTGCCGGACAGGGCCGCGTGCCGCCTGCCGACGGGGGTGCCGAGGGTGCCCTCGGCGGCCTTGGCGGCGACGATGTTCAGGCCGGGCGCGGTGATGTCGGGTTTCACCGCGTCGTCGCCGTTGCGCGGGCCGCGGCTGGAGAAGTGGGCGAGGTCGTCGTCGTGCCGGACCGCGCCGACGGTGAGCGCGGCGTCGGCGCTGCCCGGCGAGTCGATCGACTTGGACCGCCCGCCGTTGCCCGCGGCGACGACGAACAGGGTGCCGGTCTTCTCTGTCAGCTGGTTGATCGCCTCCTCGAGGGGGTCGACGCCCGGTGAGTCGTAGCCGCCGAGGCTGAGGTTGACGACGTCCGCGCCCTCGTCGACGGCCCACTGCACGCCGGCCAGGATGGAGGACTCGGGGCAGCCGTTGTCACCGCAGACCTTGCCGTCGAGGATGCGCGCGTCGGGCGCGACACCGCGGTAGGTCCGGTTGCCACTGGCGATGGTCGCGGCGACGTGCGTGCCGTGCCCGGTGCGGTCGGTGGTGTCCGGGTCGGCGGTGAAGTTGCGCTCGGCGACTTCCTTGCCCCTGAGGTCGGGGTGCTCGCCGTCGACGCCGCCGTCCAGCACGGCGACCCGGACGCCCTTGCCGGTCAGGCCCGCCTGCCACGCGGTCGGCGCGCCGATCTGGGCGGTCGAGCGGTCGAGGGACGGGCGCAGCACGCCGTCGAGCCACACCCTGGTGACGCCGGGGTCGGCGAGCAGGTCGCGGAACACGGCCCCGGCGTCCGCCTTGGGCGCCAGGGTGGCGACGGCGCCGGGCAGCGCGCGGGCGGAGCGCAGCCCGGTGGTCGGCGTGCCGGTGACGATGAGCGGCACGTGGTCGCTGCCCGCGTCGTCGTAGCCGGCCTCGATCAGGCCCGTCACGTCGAACAGCCGCGGGTCGAGCTTGCCCGCGGCGATGCCCTTGAGCGCGTCCTCGGGGACGACGTTGAGCCGACCGTCCCGATAGGTCGAGTGGAAGGTGACGTCGTCGCGACCCGGACCGGGCCGCAGCGACCCGACCGCCTCGCCGGTCACCACCACCCGGTCACCGGTGACGAGGGTGACGGTCCGCGGCTGGACGCCCGCCGCGGGCTCCGCGCCCGCGGTGTCCGCACCGGCCCCCCCCCAGGGCCGGGGGGGGCCGGGAAACTGATAT
>NZ_JBEOVG010000092.1:11393-36819 GCF_040295345.1 Actinosynnema sp. NPDC002837 | reverse complement strand
GCCGAAGTCCTCCGGGGCGGCGCCAACGACCTCGGCGGCACCCTCATGGAAGAGACCATCAGCCGCATGGCCGGCTCCGAACACGGCTCCGCCCGCACCGCCACCCAGCTCCACGCCACCGCGGCCCTCGCCGGTCGCCCGGCCCGGCAGCGCACCACGACCTACGGCCGAGTGGATCACCCGGCACCGGCGATCGGCGGCGCGCCGACCGGCAACACCGCAACTCGGAAGATGCCGGTGTGACCGCCACCGAACACGATCGGCGGAGGCCGAAAGCGGAACGGTTCCGGGTGGCCCCCTCGTCGGGGGCGCCGAGGGGAACGCGGGGGAGACCATGACCAGTACGACCACACCGGACACGGGTCGGGCGCGCAACGAGGAAGTCAGGGTGCGGGAGGTGCTCGACGGCATCGTGCGCGCGTGGGCGGGCAAGGACGCGGACGCGTTCGCCGACGCCTACACCAAGAACGCCAGGATGATCCTGTCGGACAACCGGTTCCTGCGGGGCCGCGAGGTGATCCGGAACGCGGTGACCGAGCAGTTCGCCGCCGCGGACCGGGGGACCACGCTGGTGCAGGACGTGGTGGACCTGCGGTTCCTGCAACCGGGCGTCGCGTTGGTGATCACCGAGGGCGGCGACCTCTCGCCCGACGACGCCGAGTCGGCGACCGGATCCGTCCGCGCCACCTGGGTGCTGGCCAACGGCCTGGACGGCTGGCGGATCGCCGCCTACCAGAACACGCCGATCCCCGACGAGACACGGCCCGGTGGCTGACCGGGGGAGGCGCGGCGCGGTGGACCTCGTGGTCCCGGTGAAGGGGTTGGCGCGGGCGAAGACCAGGCTGGCCGACGTGGCCGCGGACCCGGTCGCGCGCGCGGCCCTGGCGCTCGCGTTCGCCCTGGACACCCTGACCGCGGTCACGGCCGCGGCGGGAGTGCGCCGGGTGCTGGTGGTCACGTCCGACCCGGCCGTGGTGGAGGAGGTGGCCGCGCTGGGCGTCGAGTCGTCCCCCGACCCCGGCGCCGGGTTGAACGCGGCGGTCCGCGCGGGCGCCGGGGTGCTGCGGCGTCGGGACCCGAGCGCGGCGGTCGGCGTGCTGCACGCCGACCTCCCGGCGCTGCGACCCGCCGAGCTGTCCTCGGCCATCGCGAGCGCGGACGGGCGCCGCGCCTTCTGCGCCGACCGCCCGGGCACCGGGACGACGCTGCTGCTGGCCGCGCCCGGCACGGACCTGAACCCCCGGCTGGGCGTCGGATCGGCCCACGCGCACGAGGTCGGCGGCGCGGTGGCGTTGACCGGTGACTGGCCCTCGCTGCGGTGCGACGTCGACACGGGGGAAGACCTGAGCATCGCGACCGCCCTGGGCCTGGGCCCGCACAGCGCGACCCTGGTCGCGGCCGAACGCTGAGGTCGCGCACGCCGGGTGCGGGGGCTCGCGACCGGTGTGGTGGCGGGGTACGGTCGGCGTCCCGATCGCGGACGTGGAGGGCTGGGCGATGCTTGCGCAGGTTCGAACCGGGGCGTTCACCGCGATCGACCGCCGCGACGGGGCGCACGCGGGCCCGGAGAGCGACGACGTCTGATGCTGCCGGTCGACGACCTCGGCGAGCCGGTCCCGCTGCCCGGCCCGCCCACCCGCGTGGTGAGTCTGGTGCCTTCGCTGACGGAGGCCCTCGTCACCGACGCGGTCGACCCCGCTGTCCTCATCGGTGCCACGGACTACTGCACGCACCCGCCCGACCTCGACGTCACCCGGGTGGGCGGCTCGAAGTACCCGGTGGTGGACCGGGTGCTCGCGTTGCGGCCGGACCTGGTGCTGGCCAACAGCGAGGAGAACCGCCCCGAGGACGTGGAACGGCTGCGTGCCGACGGCATCCCGGTGTGGGTCACCGCCGCACCCGCCACCGTCCCCGCCGCGCTGGGCTCGCTGCGCCGCCTGCTCGGCACGGCGTGGGACGTGGAGCCGGACTGGCTGGTCGAGGCGGAGCGGCTGTGGCGCGAGGTGACGCCGCCGTGGACGCGGGCCGTGGTCCCGGTGTGGCGCAAGCCGTGGGTCGTGCTCGGCCGCGACACGTTCGCCGGCGACGTCCTGCTGCGCCTGGGCGTGGTCAACGCCTTCGCCGACCACCCCGAGCGCTACCCGCGCCCCGAGCTGCGCGAACTGCAGGACGCCGACCTCGTCGTGCTGCCCGACGAGCCGTACCTGTTCACCCCGGACGACGGCCCGCAGTTCTTCCCGGGCCTGCGCCCCGTCCACGTCTCGGGCCGCCACCTGACCTGGTACGGCCCGTCACTGGTGGACGCGCGCGCGTCGTTGGAGGCGGCGCTGCGCCCCTGACGGGCCGAGCGCCCGGGGCTACGGGCACACGGGCCCGTGCCAGGCCGCCTCCGGCAGCGCGCCGGGCTCCACCTCGGCCGGTCCGTTGCGCACCAACCGGCACAGCTCGGCCACCCACGGCGGCTCCTCGGCCACCACCTCGACCGACGACGCGTCCTGGCCGAACCACGCGGGCACGCCCCAGAACCGGTTGCGCTGCCACCGCCGGGTGAGCAGCCCGGGTCCGGTGAAGTCGGGTGACAGCTCGACCAGCACCTCGTCGGCGTCGGCGCCGAACCGCAGGCCGACGACGTTGAACCGCTGGTCCGTCAAGGGCAGCCGGTCCACCCGCGCCCGCGTGTCCAGGTCCCACACCTCGACGCCCTGCCCCCAGTAGAGCGCCAGGTACCGGCCGCCGGGGTCGATCGCGGGCCGCGCGAAGCTCCCGTCCGCGAAGTCCAGGCTGCCGGGCGCGATGTCGGCGTCGGACAGGTAGGCGCCGTCCGCGAGCCGGTACCGCCGCCAGCGCTCCTCGGAACCGGGCACCTCGACCATCAGCTCGTCGCGCACGGGGTTGTGCACCAGGCTGAAGTCCGACCCGTCGAACACGTTCCCGTCGAGCCGGTAGGGCCCGGCTACCTGTCGGCGGTCCGGCAGGTCCCAGACGCTCACCGCGTCGTTGTGCACGACCAGCGCGCGCCGGTGGTCCAGGAACCGCACGGCGGTTACCCCGGTGGAAGACGAGGCGGACAGGTGCGGCGCGGTGAACTCGCCCAGCGGCGCCAGGTCCGGCAGCCGCCACACCCGCACGGTCGGGTCGCCGGCCACCGACGTGGTCAGCACCCGGTGGTCCGGTGAGGCGGCCAGCCAGACCCCCGAGCCCGTCCGGTCCGCCGACCGCGCGGGCACGACGGCAGACCGTGCCGCGACGAGCTCACCCGTGCCGGTGTCCCACACCTCGACCTCGTCGGAGTTGGACACCTGCACCCGGTGCCCCGGGATCGGCAGCACCGGGCCCGAGGAGTACGGGTAGTGGTCGTAGTACCGCGACCGCTCCCACCCGGTCATCGGCGGCAGCCGCAGCACCAGCGCCGAACCGGAGGCGATGAGCACCACCCGGTGCCCACCGTCCTCGTCGGACAGCAGCCGGACGGGCCGGAAGCCCGCGGGCACCTCGGCGTGCCGCGTCGGCTCGCCGTCGCGGAGCACCGTGACGCTCTGCTCACCGGACACCGCGAGCCACCGCCGGTCACCGCCGAACACCACCTCGTGCTCGCAGTCCGGCGTGGTCTGCGCGGCGTGCAGCGCGCCGGTGAGCACGCCACGCGCGCGCCACTGCCCGTCGCACTCCAGGTACACCGGCTCGGACACACCCACGTCGGCCACCCGCGCGCCGGCGGGCACGGCGAGCGGACGTGACCCGGCCGGCGACAACGCCGTGGTCACCGCACCGGTCACGACCACCAGCTCGCCGGTGTCCAGCACGGCGACGGGTCGCGGGTGGTCGCTGAGCCCGGCGAACCCCGGGTCGCCCGGCGAGCCGGCGAACCGCCCGTCGACGGACACCGGGTCGGCGCCGGCGAGGTCGACCACCCGGTAGTCGGAGCTCGGCGGGTCGGCCAGGATGAACGCGGCCAGCCACCGCCCGGTCGGGTCGGCCACCAGCCGGTTGCCGAACCCCTCGATCCGCCGCGTGATCTCCCCGGTCCGCGCGTCCCACACGACGGTTCGCGGACCGGCGCGTGCGACCACGAAGTCGTCGCCGAGCCAGGTCGGCTCGTACGCGCCCAGCTCGTCGGACTCGCGCAACCCGACCGGAACGGCGGGCACGCGGGTGACGTCCCAGGAGGTCAGCCGCCGGTCCTCGGCGATCGTGACGATGCGCGTGCCGGAGCGGTTGACGTGCTTGGCGTCGGACACGCCGTCCAGCAGCAGTTCGGCGTGCCGCAACCCGGCGTACGCGGTGTGCAAGGCGTTCCGCGTCGCCATCGAGTCGTGCGTGCGGTAGGCGCGCAAGGCCAGCAGCAACCCGTTCCGGTCACCGCTGTAGGCGCCGCGCCGCAACAACGTGTCGGCCGCGCCGACCGCGCGGTTCTCGGCGTCGACGGCACGGGTGCGGACCACGATCACGCCCACCGCCACGAGCATCAGCACCACCAGCTCGACCACCGCGACCCGCCAGAAGGCCCGCCGGACCGAGGCCCGCCGCCCGGCGGCGACGAACTCCCGTTGCGCCGGCTGGAAGTCCGGCTCGCGGTCGCGCAGCTCGTGCCGTGCCCGCCGCAGCGCGCTGCCCCTGGGCAGCAACGCCCGTTCCCGCGTCCGCGACCACCTGGTGACGTCGCGGTCCAGCTCGTCCTGCCACGTCCGGAAGTCGCGGTCCTCCTCGGCCCACGTCCGCAGCCGGTCCCACCGCCGGATCAGCGTCTCGTGCGCCAGCTCCACGGTCCGGCCGTCGCTGGTGGCCAACCGGGTGGCCGCGAGCGCCTTGGCCGACGACGGGTCGGCCAGGTCGTCCAGCCGCAGCACGCGCCGCACGAACCGGTCCGGCTCGACCGGGCTCACGAGCTGCACCAGCAGCCGCCGCACGTCCTCCTCGGGGCCGATCGTGCGCCAGACGCGTTCGGCGTAGTCCGCGACCGCGCCCGGCACGCCACCCAGCGCCTGGTACGCGTCGTGGGTGAGCACGCCGCGTTCCTGCTGCTCCCACAACAACGTGAGGGTGAACTGGAGCAGCGGCAGCGGGTTGCGCTCGTGCGCGACGTCGTCCAGCAGCACCCGCACCAGCCCTTCCTGGTACACGGGCATCCCGACGCGGTCCAGCGGCCGTTCGACCATCTCGCGCAGGTTGTCGTCGGAGGTGGTGACCAGGACCAGGTGCTCGGCGAGCACGCCGAGCCGACGGTCGGACAGCAAGGCGTCCAACGCCCGCGTGCCGACGGTGAGCACCACGTGCCGCCGAGGCCCGCGCAGGGCGAGCAGCGCGGCGAGCAGGTCCGGGGTCTCGGCCGGGAACCGCGCCAGCGCCTCGTCCACCTGGTCGGCGACCAGCAGCACCCGCTCGTGGCCGTGGCGGCCGGACCACCGGTCGACCGCGTCGGCCAAGCCCTCGGCGGTCAGCTCCTCGACGTCGAGCGCGGCCGCTGCCGCCTGCCAGGGCGTGCTGCCGGAAGCGGGCCGGAACACGACCGAGCCCGGCCGCCGGGGCACCACACCGGCCAGCACCAGCGACGACTTGCCCGCGCCCGACTGGCCGGTGACGACCGCGAGGCCGGCGCCGTCCAGCCGCGCCAGCACGTCGTCCACCAGCCGGTCGCGGCCGAAGAACCACTCCGCGTCGTCCGGCTGGAACGCGTCCAAGCCCCGGAACGGCGACGGTTGTGGCCGGGCCAGTTCCGGCAGGCTCTCGTGCAACGCGGCGGCGCCGAGGGCGTAGGCGGTGCGGCGTTCCGGGCGGCTCTCCACCTCGACGGTCATGCCGATCACCGCGCCGGTGTCGACGTCGATGACCGGGCCGCCGCTGAAGCCCCGGCTCATCGGCACGCCGTGCGCCCGGTCGTCCTCCACCTGGAGCTTGCCCTGGGCGCTGCGGCCGACGACCGTGCCGGTCGACCACACGCCGTCGGGCCTCCGGTGGGGCACGCCGAACGCCCGCACCCGCCGTCCCCGCACGTCCGGCAGGTCGACCAGGCTCACCGGCCGCACGTCCGGCGGCGCCGCGGCCGGCCGGAGCCCCGCCACGTCCCGCTCGACGTCGAGGTGCACCACCTCCGCCACCACCCGGTCGGGCCCGACCAGCGGGAAGTCGACCTCCATCCCGGGGCCGACGACGTGCGCGCAGGTGAGCACGAGGTCCGGCGCGACCAGGAACCCCGCGCCGACAGGCGTGCCGTCGCGGAGGACGCGGGCGGTGAAGCGGTCCATCAACCGCGGAACCGGTCGGTCGCCGCGAGCAGCGCGCGCAGGATGCCCGGCTCGTCGAACGCGTGCCCGGCGTCCGGCACCACCACCAGCTCCGACCCCGGCCACGCCCGGTGCAGGTCCCAGGCCGTCACGGCGGGCGTGGCCAGGTCGTAGCGGCCCTGCACGATCACGCCCGGGATGCCCGCGAGCTTCCCCGCGTCACGCAGCAGCTGCCCCTCCGCCAACCACCCGCCGTGCCGGAAGTAGTGGTTCTCGATCCGCGCGAACGCCAGCGCGTACCGGGGCTGCGCGAACGTCTCCACCAACTCCGGCCGGGGCAGCAGCGTGACCGTCGACCCCTCCCACACGCTCCACGCCACCGCCGCCGGTTCGCGCACGGCCGGGTCCGGGTCGTTCAGCAGCCGCCCGTAGGTCTCGATCACGTCCGCGCCCTCGGGCACGCGTGACACGACGTCCTCCCACGGCTCCGGGAACAGGAACCCCGCGCCGCCGCCGTAGTACCAGTCGAGTTCCTTGCGCCGCAACGTGAAGATGCCCCGAAGCACCAGCTCGGTCACCCGCTCCGGGTGCGTCTGGGCGTACGCCAGCGCCAGGGTCGACCCCCACGACCCGCCGAACACCTGCCACCGGTCGACGCCGAGGTGCTCGCGGACCTGCTCCAGGTCGGACACGAGGTGCCAGGTGGTGTTGTCCGACAGGTCCGTGCCGTGCTCGGACGCGTGCGGCAGGGACCGGCCGCAGCCCCGCTGGTCGATCAGCACGATCCGGTACGCGGCCGGGTCGAACAGCCTGCGGTGCACGGGCGCGCAACCGCCGCCAGGCCCGCCGTGCAGGAACACCACGGGCTTGCCGTACGGGTTGCCGCACACCTCCCAGTAGACGCGGTTGCCGTCGCCGACGTCGAGCAGGCCCTGGTCGTAGGGTTCGATCTCGGGGTACATGGGGCCCACTCTGCCCGAGAGCGCCGTCGAGTGGATCACCCGGTGATGTCCACGTCGCCGGTCAGCGAGCCGGTCTGCAGCACGTGCCCGGCCAGCGTGCCGCCCTCGGTGACGGTGACCGTGTTGACGGTGTTGTTGACGATCTCCCGCGCCTGCGCGGAGTGCGCGTGGCGGGCGAACGCCGACGTGATCATGCCGATGGTGCGCCGCCACGGGCTGTGAGCGCCGGCCGGCGGCCCCGCGTCGCTGGACACCATGGCGGACCGCCCCGTGCCGAACCCGAGTGGTGCATTCCGCCGTGATCGTGGCACAGGCATTCCGGTCACGGCCCGCACAAATCGTGGCCCGCACCACTTCGGAAATCGCCGGGCGAGGTAGTCCGCAGCCGAGCTGTTCCGCCTCACCGCGCATTCGCCGGCGCCGCGTGGAAATGCACGTGGTCGCCGTGCCGGCCGGAGCCCGCACGGCGACCACGGTCACGAGATCAGTGGAAGGTGTGCTCCGGGCCGGGGAACTGGTGGCCCTTCACCTCGGCCGCGAACTGCTCCGCCGCCGACTTCATCACGCCCGCCACGTCGGCGTACCGCTTCACGAACCGCGGCGCGCGCCCGCGGCGCAGGCCCATCATGTCCTGCCAGACGAGCACCTGCGCGTCGGTGTCCGGTCCCGCGCCGATGCCGACGGTCGGGATCACCAGGTCGTGCGTGATCTGCTTGGCGACCTCGCTGGTCACCATCTCCAAGACCACCGCGAACGCGCCCGCGGCCTCGACGGCGTGCGCGTCCTCGACCACCGAGTCGAACGCGTCGTTGCGGCCCTGCACCCGGTAGCCACCGAGCTGGTGCTCGCTCTGCGGGGTGAACCCGATGTGCGCCATGACCGGGATACCCGCCCGCACGATGGCCTCGATGTGCGGTGCGAAGTGCTTCCCGCCTTCGAGCTTCACCGCGTGCGCGCGGCCTTCCTTCATGAACCGCACGGCCGTCGCCACGGCCTGCTCGACCGACACCTGGTAGGAGCCGAACGGCAGGTCGGCCACGACCAGCGACCGCTTCACCGACCGGGTCACGCCCCGGACCAGCGGGATCAGCTCGTCCACGGTCACCGGCAGCGACGTGTCGTAGCCGTAGACGTTGTTGGACGCGGAGTCGCCGACCAGCAGCACCGGGATGCCCGCCTCGTCGAAGAGCTCCGCGGTGTACATGTCGTAGGCGGTGAGCATGGGCCACGGCTCGCCGCGTTCCTTCAGCTCCCGCAGGTGGTGGATGCGCACCTTCTTGCCGGTGGGGGCGCTGCCCGCCCCGTTGCCGTAAGGCGCGGTTACCTCTGTCGAGGTCATCGTCGACCGTCCTCCCTCGGGGCCGGCTTCGTCGCTGGTCCCCGGGACCTTGTTGCACGGTTACCCGACCAGCGTGACACCGACGCCGGGGTAATTGCGCGTAGTGCGAGACGCTTCACATGGTCCGTCCGCCACATCGCGCACGACGCCGGACGGGAGTACCGTGCCCCCTCCGCCGCGCCCCTCCCGCTCACCCGCCGCGCAACGCCGCGAGCACCGCCAACGCCACCGCGTCCGGCCGGTCGACCGGCACCATGTGCCGACTGCCCGGCACCCGCACGGCACGCCCGGTCGGGGCCGACGCGGCCAGCGCCACGTGCGCCGCGCACTCCCGCCGACCCGCCGTGAGCACGGTGAACGGCACCGGCGGCAACGGCCGGAACGCCCGCAACCGCTCCACCGCGGCCACCTGCGCCGGGTAGGACGCCAACTCCTCCAGCACGGCCCGCGTCACCGACGGCCGCCCGTACACCGACCGCACCACCGCGGGCGAGGCCGGATCACGCCGGCCGAGCGTCGACCCGCGCACCACCCACCGCCGCAGCCGCAACCCCTGGGCGGCCACGACCGGGTCCAGCCCCGCCCGCAGCACCCACCGCGCCACCAGCGCCGACAGGTCGAACGGCCGCCCGCCGCCCGGCGCCTCCGGATCGGGGTCCACCAGGACCACCCCGCGCACCCGACCCGGCCGCAGCCGCGCCCACGCCTCCACGTGCAGCGCGGCCATCGAGTGCCCCACCAGCACCGCCGACGGCTCTCCGGCCAGCACGGCGTCCAGCACGGCCACCTCACGGGCCAGCGTCGCGGGCGCGAGCGCGGGCCCGGACCACCCCGTGCCCGGCCGGTCGAACACCAGCACGCGCGCGTCCGGCAGCAACGCCACCACCGCGTCCCAGTCGAACCAGGCGCCGCCCAGCGCCGAGCTGAGCACCACCGCCGGCCCGTCGACACGCCCGGATGACCGCAGGTGCACGCGACCCGCGAGGGAGGCGACCATGGTGGACAACCGGAACCTCCTTGGAGCGTGTCGTGGCGGTGGCCAGGTGGAAGTGGCGGACGGCGGGAGTGGTCGCGACCGTCGTCCAGGTGGCGGCCGCGGCGTCGCTCCTGCTGTTCCTGATCGACGAGGAGTCCGACCTCGCCAGGGGCATTCTCCGGGTCTCGTACCTGCTGGGCCTACCCGTCGAGGCGAACCTGTTCATCGCCCTGGTGCTGGTGGTGCTCGGCGCGGCCCTGCGCAGGCGCAAGAGAGCCGCGCTGTGGACGTTGCTGCTGTTCCAGGTGCTCAACGCGGGCGTCGTGCTGCTCCTCATCATCCGCTACTGGATCGACCCGGGACCGTTCCTCGGCCCCGACGAGCCGCCGGACCGGTTGGGGGTGACCGTCGACCTCGGCAGCTTCGTCGTCGTCACGGTCGCGGTCATCGTGCTGCTGCTGGCGGTCAGGGACGCGTTCCCGGCCGAGCTGGCCGCCGGCGCCTGGCAGCGGACGCTCGTCGTCCTCGTCGGCGGGATCCTGGTGCTGTCCCTGCTCGGCTGGGGCCTGACCGAGCTGTTCCCGGGGCACCTGCACGGCACGTGGCACAAGCTGGGCTGGGCGGCCAACCAGATCACCGGCGAGGTGCTGCCCCAACGCCGCGGCGGCGAGGGCCCGCCGTGGCTGGGCGTCCTGCTGGGGTTCGGCGGGATGCTCGTCGCGATCGCCGCGCTGCGGGTGTTCTTCCGCGGCGTGCGGTCGAGCCGGTCCCTGGACGACGCCGAGGAGCTGGCCGTGCGGCGGCTGCTGGCCGCGCACGGCGAGCCGGACTCGCTCGGCTACTTCGCCACCCGCCGCGACAAGAGCGTGGTGTTCGCCCCGAACGGCCGCGCCGCGCTCACCTACCGCGTCCTCGCCGGCACCACGCTGGCCGGCGGCGACCCCGTGGGTGACGAGGAGGCGTGGCCGCAGGCGGTGCAGGCGTGGCTGGCCGAGGCGCGGCGGTACGGCTGGCTGCCCGGCGTGCTCGGCGCGAGCGAACGCGGCGCGCACGTCTACGCGGCGGCGGGCCTGAAGGCGTTGGAGATCGGCGACGAGGCCGTGCTGGACGTGCGCGAGTTCACCCTGACCGGTCCCGAGCGCCGGGCCGTGCGGCAGGCCGTGAGCCGGGTGGCGCGCGCCGGGCACACCGCCCGCGTCCGGCGGCACGCCGACATACCGGCCGACGAGCTGGCCGCCATCCTCGACCTGGCCGAGCGGTGGCGCGGCGCGCAGACCGAGCGCGGGTTCTCCATGGCGCTGGGCAGGCTGGGCGACCCGACCGACGGCCGGTGCGTGATGGTCGAGGCCTACGACGCGCACGGCGAGCTGCGCGGCCTGCTGTCGTTCGTGCCGTGGGGCAGGCGGGGGCTGTCGCTGGACCTGATGCGCCGCGACCGCGCCGCCGAGAACGGCCTGAACGAGTTCATGGTGGCCGAGCTGGTGGCCGCCGCCGCCCGGCTCGGCGTCGAGCGGGTGTCGCTGAACTTCGCCATGTTCCGCGCGGTGTTCGAGGAAGGCGGGCGGATCGGCGCGGGACCGGTGCTGCGGACGTGGCGC
The DNA here is from genome assembly GCF_040295345.1 of Actinosynnema sp. NPDC002837. NCBI lineage: Bacteria > Bacillati > Actinomycetota > Actinomycetes > Pseudonocardiales > Pseudonocardiaceae > Actinosynnema > Actinosynnema sp. NPDC002837. The sequence continues at coordinate 25,723 of NZ_JBEOVG010000092.1, read as the reverse complement.
GCGGTGCTGAGCCTCGCGTCCCGGTTCTTCCAGCTGGAATCGCTGTACCGGTCCAACGCCAAGTACGGCCCGGAGTGGCTGCCCCGCTACCTGTGCTTCACCCGTGCCCGCCACCTGCCCCGCGTGAGCGTCGCGGCCGGCGTCGCCGAGGGGTTCGTGCCGAGCCTGAGGTCGTTGGTCAAGCGGGGGTCCTCGCGCGCGCTGGCCCACGGAACCGTCGACACGGGCTTCGCCGCGGCCGTCGCCGAGATCGACGCGATCGAGGTCGAGCCGCCACCGCCGCGCCGCCCGGAGCAGGTCCGCGTCCGCCTCGCCAAGCTGGACCGGCTGCGTGCCGCCGGCATCGACCCGTACCCGGTGGGCTACCCGCGTGAGCACTCCCTGGCCCAGGCGCGGCAGCTCCTCGGCGAGACCGTCTCGGTGACCGGCCGGGTCGTGGCGCTGCGCGAGCTCGGCGGCCTGTGCTTCGCCCGCGTCCGCGACTTCACCGGCGAGCTCCAGCTCATGCTCGACGCCCGGCGCGTGGACCTGGTGGCGTGGAAGGCGGGCGTCGACCTCGGCGACCACGTCGGCGTGCGCGGCGAGGTGGTTTACTCGCGGCGGGGCGAGCTGTCCGTGCTGGCCGACGAGTGGACCGTGACCGCGAAGTGCCTGCACCCGTTGCCGGACAAGCGGAAGGGCCTGTCCGGCCCGGAGGCCCGGGTCCGCAGGCGGTACCTCGACCTGGCGGTGAACCCCGACTCGGCCCGGATGCTGCGGCTGCGCAGCGACGTCGTGCGCGGCATCCGCGACTTCCTGCACGACCGCGACTACCTCGAAGTCGAGACGCCGATGCTCCAGACCGTGCACGGCGGCGCGAACGCCCGGCCGTTCGTCACCCACATCAACGCCTACGACATGCGCATGTACCTGCGCATCGCGCCCGAGCTGTACCTGAAGCGGCTGTGCGTGGCGGGCGTGGACCGGGTCTTCGAGCTGAACCGCAACTTCCGCAACGAGGGCGCGGACGCCTCGCACAACCCCGAGTTCACCATGCTGGAGGCCTACCAGTCCTACGCCGACTACACGACGATGCGGCACCTCGTGCGGGAACTCGTGCAGCGCGCCGCCGTCGCCGCGCACGGCCGCCCGATCGCCGTCCGCGACGGCGAGGAGGTGGACCTCTCGGGGGAGTGGCCCGTCATCCCGGTCTACACCGCCGTCTCCGCGGCGCTGTCGACGACCGTCACCCCGGACACCCCGGTGCCCGAGCTGCGCTCGCTGCTGGCGGCCCACGGCCTCGAACCGGCCGACGAAGCCGACCACGGCGCGCTGGTGCAGCAGGCGTACGACGGGCTGGTGGAGCCGGACACCGTCGAGCCCACCTTCTACACCGACTTCCCGACCTCGGTCTCGCCCCTGACCCGGCCGCACCGCGCCGATCCCCGCCTGGCCGAACGCTGGGACCTGGTCGCGTTCGGCGCGGAGATCGGCACGGCCTACTCGGAGCTGACCGACCCGCTGGAGCAGCGCCGCAGGCTCCGGGCGCAGTCGTTGCGGGCGGCCAGCGGCGACGTCGAGGCGATGGAGCTGGACGAGGACTTCCTCGACGCCCTGGAGCACGGGATGCCGCCCACCGGCGGGCTCGGGATGGGCGTGGACCGGGTGCTGATGATGCTCACCGGCGCCTCGATCCGGCAGACCGTGCTGTTCCCGTTCGTCAGGCCCGTCTCGTGAGCAGGCCCGCCCGCGCCCGGACGTCCGCCGTGGCGGCGTCGAGCTCGGCCGGGTCGGCGATCGTGGTGTTGCCCTCGTAGGTGACGCCGTCCGGCACGGCGTCGCTGCCGACCGGGTCGGCGTCCCAGAAGTTGCCCCGGTAGACGACGTGCTCCAACGGCGGGTAGACGTGCAGGACCGACGTGTTGTCCGCGCGGGCGACCACGTTCCCCTCCACCGTCACCCACGTGGCGCCGTAGTCGGTGTAGAGGCCGAAGTTGTACGGCGTGCGCGTGTCCTCGATGACGTTCCCGCTGATCACGGCCCCGTTCTCGGGTGAGTCGCCCTGCCGCCCGGACAGGTAGACCCCGCCGCCGTCGGCCAGCACGCCCATGGCGCCGGTCACCAGGTTGCGCGTGATGCGGGTGCCGCCGCGCGCCGGGTTGGCCACGATGCCGTTGTGCGGCACGTCGCGCACGTGGTTGTGCGCGACCGTGCAGTCCTCGGTGTCGTGGAACGTGATGCCGGCCGACCCGGAGTGGTCCAGCCCGACGTGCGCGATGAGGTTGTCCTCCACCAACGCCTTCCTGGTGCCCGTGATCGAGATCGCGGACGCGGCGAGGGTGTCGAAGTCGCAGCCGCGCACGACGAGGTCCGCGCCGCCGGTCGCGCCCAGCCCGGTCGTGCCGAGCCTGGTGAACCGGCAGCCCTCGAACCGCACACCGGACGTGCCGTCGAGCCGTACGCAGGCGGGGATCTCCTCGTGCTCCTCGGGCACGGTCAGCCACGCGCCCTCGGCCGGCTCCACCTTCCCGATCCGGCCGCCGTCGTAGTAGCCGTTCGAGTGGTAGTGCAGGAAACCCCGGTCGCTGCCCGGCCGCAGCCACGTCGTGTCGGCGAACACCACGCCCCGGAACGCCACGTCCCGCACGCCGGTGGCGCGCACCAGCACCTCCAACGCGGGCGCGACCACGTGCGGCTCCTCGTCCGGGCGGGGGAGGTAGTGCAGGACGTGCTCGCCGGGGTGTGAGCGGTCCAGCGCGAACGTGCCCTCGGTCAGGAACGCCGGGTCGTTCTCCACCCGGGTCGGCGCCGGGGGACCGGACATCACCTGGCCGAACCACTCCGAGTTGTAGAGGTCCACGGCCCAGCCGAACCCGGGCTGCGCCATGGTGATCTCACCGTCGGCGGTGGCGGACGCGACCGCCGTGCGCGCCTCCGTCCACGGGTAGACGCCCCGGTGCACGAACTCGACGCCGGACGGGTTGCGCCAGGCCGGCGGGTGGTCGGTGACGTAGCCGGTCGCCGTGCGGCGGACCGTGCCGGGCAGCCCGTCCACGCCGGCGCGCTCGACCCGCCGCCCGTTCACCACCAGGTGGCGGGTGACCAGGTCGCCGACCTCGGCCACCCACACGCCGTCCGGCCCCCGTCGCCCGGCGACCTCCCGGCCGCCGCTCAGGACGGCCTCCTCCCGCGCGTCGGTGCCGAAGCCGAACGCCTGGTAGACGACGCCGGAGTCCTCCTCGGTCAGCTCGAACGGCTCGGTCAGCACGTGCGTGCCGGCCCTGAGGTGAACGGTCACGTCGCCTCCCGCCGCACGCGCGGCTCGTCGCGCGTGCTCCAGTGTGCGGAACGGGTCGGCGGCCGTGCCCGCGGCGGAGTCGTCCCCGGTGGGTGAGACGTGGAAATCGGTCATGAACAGTCCCCAAGGTGTTTATGGCGTAAACCATAAGTTGTATATCATGGAGGCGTGATGGCGAAAGCGGGCGATCCCGACCGCTCGGTCGAGCTGCTGTGGGACGGGCGGGGAGGGCTAAGCCTGGAGGCGATCGTGGGCGCGGCGGTCGAGGTGGCCGACGCCGACGGCTTGACCGGGCTGTCCATGCGCAAGGTCGCCGAACGGCTCGGCTTCACCACCATGTCCCTGTACCGCCACGTGCCCGGCCGTGACCACCTGGTCGACCTGATGCGCGACGCCGTGCACGGCGACCCGCTGCCGTCGGCGGACGGCGGCTGGCGGCCGGCTCTGGAGGCGTTCGCGCGGCACAGCTGGGAGCTGCGCGAACGGCACCCGTGGCTGGCCGAGCTCCCCGCTCGGTACGTGCCGGGGCCCAACGCGCTCGCCCACTACGAGCACGCGTTGAGCATCCTCGCGGACACCGGTCTCACGCCGGCCGAGGTGGTCGCGGCGGTCGGCCTGGTCGCCCGCTTCGTGGACGCCGAGGCGTCCGCCCTGGTCGAGGCCGCGCGGGCGGAGCGCGGCACCGGGGTGAGCGACGAGGAGTGGTGGGGTGCGCGGGACGCGTTGTTCGCCCGCTTCGACCGCTACCCGACGTTGACCCGGCTGTGGGAGACCGGCGGCTTCGACCAGCTGGACCCCTTCGGGTTCGGCTTGGCCCGGGTGCTCGACGGCATCGAGCTGCTGATCCGTCAGCGTGATGTAAAGCGTGATGAAACCTGTCGGGTTTGTGGTCAACCGGTGGTGCAACCGGCGTCCGGGCGGCCCCGCGCGTACTGCTCTCGGGCGTGCCAGCAACGCGCGTACCGGGGCCGCCGGTCGAGCTGAGCCGCCCACCGACTCCCGTCGACGGGCGGCTCGGACCATCAGGCCTGCACGGTCGGCAGCACCACCAGCTGCCGGAGGTTCACGTTCGCCGGTCGGCTGGTCGCGAACCCGACCACGTCGCCGATGTCGGCCGGGTTCAGCGGCGGCACGTCCTCCCGCCACTGCGCCAGGTGCGCCGCCACATCCGGGTTGTCGATGTGGTCGGCCAGCTCGCTGTGCACCAGGCCCGGCTCGATGTTCGTCACCCGCACGCCCAGCGGGCCCAGCTCCGTGCGCAGGTTCGCCGACAGGTGCGTGACGGCGGCCTTGGTGGCGGTGTAGACGGCGTAGTTGGGGAACGTGAGGTGCGCGCCGATCGACGAGATGTTCACCAGGTCGGCGGTGCCGGTCGCACCCGCCTCGACCAGGTCCGCGGTGAACGCCTTGGTCACGTTCAGCAGGCCCTTGACGTTCGTGTCGATCATCCGGTGCCACTCGTCGTCCCGGCCCTCGGTGAGGGGGTTCGCGAGCATCACGCCCGCGTTGTTCACCACCAGGTCGACCCGGCCGAAGGCGGTGTGGACCGCCGCCACGGCGTCGGTGAGGTCACCGGTGACGTCGGCGGCCACGGCGAGCGCCTGCCCGCCCTCGGCGGCGATCTTGTCGGCCAGGTCGGTGAGCCGGTCCGCGCGGCGGGCCAGCAGCGCGACCTTCGCCCCGGACCGGGCGAGGACGAGCGCGATCTCGGCGCCGATGCCACTCGCGGCACCGGTGACAACGGCAGTGCGGTTGTTCAGGTCGTAGGTCATGGCGACAACATTGGACCTGGTCACCGCGGGTACCAGAGGCTCTGGTCAGCCTGTGGGACCGCGTTCCCTAGGTCTGGCAGTACCCAGGCTCGGCACGCGGCAGGCGGCCATACTGGGTGGGTGAACCACGACCTGGGCGAATTCCTCCGCAGCCGCCGGGCTCGCGTCCGCCCGGACGACGTCGGCCTGCCCGGTGGCGGTCGACGGCGCGTGCCGGGCCTGCGCCGCGAGGAGCTGGCGATGCTGGCCGGCGTCAGCGTGGACTACTACATGCGCCTCGAACAGGGCCGCACGCCCGCCGTCTCCGACTCGGTGCTGGACGCCGTCGCCCGCGTGCTGCGCCTGGACGAGACCGAACGCGCCCACCTGCGCAACCTCGTCCGCCCGGCGCCGGCCAAGCGGCCCGCGCCCCAACGCGTCCGACCGGGCCTGCGGCGGTTGCTGGAGATGGCCGTCGACGTGCCCGCGTTCGTGATGGGCCGGCGTTCGGACATCCTCGCCTGGAACCCCCTGGCCGACGCCCTCTACGGCTTCGGCGACCTGCCGCCGGAGGACCGCAACTCGGCCAGGCACACGTTCCTGCGCCCGGAATCCCGCACGTTCTACCGCGACTGGCCCACCGTCGCCGCCGACATGGTGGCGTTCCTCAGGCTGGACGCGGGCCGCTACCCGGACGACGCCAGGGTCGCGGCGTTGGTGGGTGAGCTGTCGGTGAAGGACGAGACGTTCCGCAAGCTGTGGGCGCAGCACAAGGTGCTGGAGAAGACCCACGGCACCAAGCTCATCCACCACCCCGTGGTCGGCGACCTGGACCTCGACTACGAGACCCTGCAACCGACCGGCGACCCGGACATCGTGCTCGCGGTCTACACCGCTCGCGTGGGTTCACCGACCGAGGAGCGCCTCAAGCTCCTGGCGAGCTGGTCCGCAGCGCCTTCAGGAACGCCCTCAGGGCAGCAGGCCTGACCTCCAACACGGGCCCGTCCACGTTCTTCGAGTCCCGCACCGCGTCCAGCCCGGCCCGCACCTCGACGCAGCTCCCGCCGCTGTTCCCGCTGTAGCTGCTCTTCCGCCAGGTCATACCTCAACGCTATCAAGCAGGTCCGTGGCCGAGACCGCCAGAAGTTCCTGGAAAACCCCCTCGTAGTGGGAGATCCGGCTCTCCTCGTCGACGAACAGGCCGTCCGTCAACGTCTCGACGTACACGGTCTTCCGCAGGTCGCCGGGTGGCGTGAGGATCTCGAACGGGAAGTACAGCGCGCTGGTCAGGCCGACGCTGTCCGGGATGACCCGCACGGTCACGTGAGGCAGCTCGGCCAACCTCTTCAGGTGCCGCAACTGCTCGAACCGGGTCTCCGGCGATCCCACCGGGGCCCGCAGCACCGACTGCCTGATCACGAGGACGTACTCGGGTGGGTGGGGCCCTGCCAACCTCCGCTGTCTGGCCAACCGCGCCTGCACCAGGCTTTCGACCTCGTGGGGCCGCAGCGCCGGGTTGGTCTCGATCACCGCGCGGGCGTAGGCCTCGGTCTGCGCCAACCCGTGCAGCAGATCCGGCCGGTACGCCTCGATGCGCCGCGCGGTTTCCTCGGTGTTGAAGTACTTCCGGAGCCGGTCCGGGATGGCCGCGCCCCAAGGCGTCTTGGGACGGCGCTTGCGCGCCTCCTCCCCGAGGTGCACCAGATCGGCGCGCTCTTCCTCCGCCACCCCGAGGAGGTCGAGCAGAGCCACCAGTTCCAGCGGCGCGATCGAGTGGTCGCCGCGCAGGATCTTGCCGACCTTCGACTCCGAGCAGCCCAACGTTGCCTGGATGTCGGCCTTGGTCACACCTCTGCGGCGCATCAGCTCGCGCAGGCGGTGGGCGAGGCCGACGCGGTAGTCGACCGGGCTGCGGTCGTTGCTGGTCATGGGGTCTCCTCGGGCCTTGATCGCCGACAGTCTGCCGCAGCGGTCTCGCGCCGTCGGGTCACCTGATCAGGTGTCTAGTCAATCCGACCAGTCGGGTTTACCGTTCCGTTTATGACCAGTGATGAGCGTGAGTGGGTGGCGGAGGAGGCTCCGCGCCTGTTCGCCGTGGTGGAGCGCGAGCCGGAGTTCCAGGTGGCCGCCTGGGGGTTGGCGTTCGAGGAGAGCGCCCAAGTCGTGTCCGAGGACGGCAGCCTCCGCATGAGCCTGCAAGGTCCGGAGAGCTGCCTGCACCTGTTCAAGGGCGCCGAGCTGCTCTGGATCTGAGTCCGACAAATAATCTTGTCAAGACAGTCAAAGTTGTCTTAGGCTGGCCGCACACCGACGAACGGGAGCAGGCCATGTCCTTCCAGGCGTACCTCGACACCATCGAGCGCAAGACCGGCAAGACCCCCGCCGAACTGCTGGCCGAGGCGGGCGACCGCGGCTACGGCGCGACGACCAAGGCGGGCGTCGTCCTCGAATGGCTGAAGGACGACTACGACCTGGGCCGCGGTCACGGCATGGCGCTCTACCACGTGCTCAAGAACGGCACGGGAATCAGCGACAAGCACGTCGGTGGCACCGGCGCCCACCGGGACGCCTCCGCCACCCTGCGGATCGACGGCCTCGCCAACCGTTGATCCGCAGCGCGGCTCCGGTCAGGGACGTCCGGGGCGCTAGCCCAAGCGGCGCACCACGTGCATCTGGTGCTCGGTCTCGATGTCGTAGAGGTTGCGGATCTCCAACCCCTGCTTCCGGTGCGTCGCCGAGTTGATCAGCAACGGGGTGAGGCCGGAGTAGATGCCGTACCCGCCGGGCGCCAGCAGGTCCGCGTACATCCGGGCGAAGCGCCGCGGGGTCTCCGGGTCGTCGCCGATCTGGTTGTTGAGCAGGCCGCCCGAGTTGATGACGAAGTCGGCCGCCTTGAGGCCGATGTCGCCCAGCATGGCCCCGGCGTCGTGGCCGTACTCGAACATGTCCCGCACGAGGGCCGTCGTCCTGGCGAACGGGTGGGTGTCGGCGAGCGTCGCGAAGCGCTCCTCCGCCACGGCGATGTCGTCCTCGCTGTAGTCGACCACCACGTACCTCACCCGCAGGTCACCCTCGGGGCGTGCCCCGCCCAGCTCCCTGATGATCCGTTCGGCCAGGTCGCCGTTGCCGCCCGCGATGTCCAGGACGGTGATCGCGTCGCGGTCCGCTGGCACCAGGCTGATCAGGTACTGGGCGATCTTCGGGTGGACCTCGGCGTAGTAGGTCCGGCGGTTGCCGCCCTTGTCGATGCGCCAGTCGGCGGCCTTGCCCTGCCAGTGCGCGTCACCGGCGAGGGTCGGCGCCATGTGGCTGGTGTCGTACTCGACCTGGTCGCCCGCGTACAGGCGGCGCTGGCTGACGAGGTTGCCGACGAAGTTCCCGCCGACCTGCGCGTGCGAGGTCCCGTCGGCGAGCACGACCCGCCCGCCGGTCACCGTCTTCTGCGTGAGCTTCGGGTCGAGCACGCCCTCCACCAGCACGACCGGGACGCCGCCGAGGTCGAACTCGGAGCCCCTGGTGTCCACGCGCAGGATCTTGTGGTTCGGGCCGAGCGAGCCCGACCAGTCGGCCTCGGCCAGCGGCGCGAACGCGCTGCCTGCCAGGTTCTGCCGGAGCGAGGCCAGCGCCGCGGCCGCTTGGCCTCCGGGGAGCTGCGGGGGCACGCCGCGGCCGTCGACCACCCGGAACTTGAACAGCTCGGACACCTTCTTGTCGGTGCCGGCGAAGAGGGCGTCGGTGATGGACGGCACGTTGACCAGCAGCTTGGTGCGCTGGGCGATGACGTTCTCCATGGCCTGCTTGCGCAGCTCCATCAGGTGCGGCTCGCCGGGTGCCCCGGCACCGGTCGGCGCGGGGTTCTCGACCAGGAGCTCGGTGTACTCGCACGTGTAGGAGTAGGCGATCCAGGCCAGCGCGACGTCCGGGTCGTCCTTGGTGCTCCGCGCCTGCGCCTCGACGCCGTCGAACAGCCTGCCCAGGCGCGCGCGCTGCCCGACGTGCGAGACGTTCAGCAGTTCCATGGTCGCGCGGTGCTCGGTCAGCAGCTGGACGTGCACGCCGCGGCGGAGCACGGCGGAAATGCGGTCGAAAACCCCCGCCAGGTTTCCGAGCTGCATGTCCTCGAGTTCGTGCCCTGGTCCGGTCATGATTCGTTCCTCCCCCTTGTCGGCACGATCAGACCAGCCCGTCGAACCACTTGGCGATCTCGTCGGCCAGGTGCGCCCTGATCCAGGCGAGCATTTCCGCGTCGTTCGACTCGTTCAGGTGCGGGATGCTCGCCGAGGTGATTTTCGCGGACCAGCCGGCAACGCCCTGCCAGGCGTTCACCGACTGCATCGGGAAGCACTGGAGCGGAACGCACAACGCGGCGTCCGGCGCCGGGCCGAGGCCGTCGGCGAGCACTTGCGCGGTCACGGTGCCGACCGGCGGGAAGAACGTCTGACCGTCATCGCTGCCGTGCCCGATGGTGATGACGATCAAGTACTTGGGCGTCGGTCGCGGAACGGGGACGGTAATCGACTTCGGCGCGGTCGAGAACTGATAGGGCCGCGCACCGTCCGGTAGCGGAACCTCGTCCGGCAGGTGGACGAGCGCGTCGTCCGGCGGCACGCAGAAGGTGATCCGGTCCTCGACGAACTCCGCCAGCACCCGCTGCACCTCGACCATGGCCTCGGGGTGGATCACCTCCTGGTCGAGGACCTGGTGCGGCACGCGGCTGGGGACGCCGTCGGCGACCAAACCGGCGAGTTCCTCCGTCTTGGCGTGGTTGGTCCGCAACTCCTTGTCGACCTCGACGTACTTCCGGCGAAATCGGGTGACGTAGTTCTGCGACACCTTGCCGCCGGCCCAGACGACGATTGCGCCCGTTTCGCCGATGATCTCCGTGCGCCTTCCGTCGTACTCCAGTTCGGCGTCGTTGAGGAGGGTGAACCTCCTGATCAAAGCCGGATCCGAGGTGCGGTGCGCCACGCGTTCGTTGACGAGTTCGACCAGCAGTAGATTCATGGGTGACCGCGGGAGGTTCGTTATGTAGACCTCCCGGTCCCGCAGTTTGTCGCGTAATCCGGCTAAATCCGCTTCGGTGGCGTCGGCCACGCCGTCGACCGTCATGCTTCCCCCTCGCAAGTGTGACGGCGAGCTTAGCCCTGAACGGCGGCACCCGACGTGAGATCACACGGTCGGCCTATGAGGAAACCGCAAAAAGTGGAAAGGCGCGGAAAAGTGTGGACCGCTCAGGAACAACGCGTCCCCTCGGGCGGCAGCTTCACCTCGATCAGGTACGCGTGCCCGGCGTCGTCCACGCACTCGTTGCCGTGGAAGTAGACGGTGTGCTGGTTGCCCTCGAACGTCAGCAGCCCGCCGCCCAACTCCTTCGCCAGGTTGGCACCCGCCTCGTACGGCGTCGCCGGGTCGCCCGTCGTCGAGATCACCAGCACCGGGGGCAGCCCGGACACCGGCTTGTGCTCCTGCACGCTCGGCGGCACGGGCCAGAACGCGCACGCGTCCAGCGCCGCGCCCGCCGGCTGGCCGTCGTCCAGGAACGGCGCGGCCTCCTTGTACCGCCGCGCCACGTCGTTGAGCACGTTCTTGTCCGTCACCCGGGGCTCGTCCACGCACTTCACCGCGACGAACGCGTCCGTGATCGTGGAGTAGCGCCCTTCCTTGTCGCGGTCGAAGTAGTTGTCCGCCAACAACATCAGCACGTCACCGCGGTTGTTCTTCAACTCCGTCAACCCGGAGTTCAGCGGCGCCCACAGCTCCTCCGAGTACATCGCCTGGATCGCGCCGGTGATCGCGTCGTTGTACGACAGCTTCCGCTCGCCCACCGCCACCGGCCGCTGCACCAGCGGCAGCGTCAGGTCCCGGAACGCCTGGTTCGCCTTCGCCGGATCCGTGCCCAGCGCGCAGTCCTGCCGCGTCGCGCACCACGCGGCGAACGCGTCGAACGCCTTCTGGAACCCGGCGCCCTGCGCGATCAGCGACTCGACCTGGTTCTGCGTCGGGTCGACCGCGCCGTCCAGCACGAGCGCCCGCACGTTGCCCGGGAACGCCTGCGCGTACGCCGCGCCGATGTGCGTGCCGTACGAGTAGCCCAGGTAGGTCAGCTTCTCGTCGCCGAGCGCGGACCGCATGACGTCCAGGTCGCGCACGACGTCCCGCGTGCCGACGTTGGCCAGCACGTCGGCGCCCGTCACCGCGGCGCACTTCTCCGCGTACGCCTTGTTCTCCGCCTCGGTCTGCGCCAGGCCCGCCGGTGACGTGTCGACGTCGTTGTCGAGCCGGTCGGCGTCCCGCTCGGCGTCGGTCAGGCACTTGACCTGCGGCTCGCTCGCCCCGATGCCACGCGGGTCGAACCCGATCAGGTCGAACCGCTCACCCACCGGCGACGACTTGACCTGCGAGCCCATGCCCGCCGCCGCGGCCATGCCGGACGCTCCCGGACCGCCCGGGTTCATCACGAGCGAGCCGATCCGGTCACCGGTCGCGGGCTGCCGCAGCAGGCCGATCTTGATCGTGCGGCCCTCGGGCTTGCCGTAGTCGAGCGGCACCTCCAAGCGGGCGCACTCGAGCGACTTCTTGTTCTTGAACAGCGACGTCGTCGTCCCGGTCGTCGCGTACGGCGCGCAGTCCTCCCAGCCCAACTGCTGGCCGTAGAACCGCTCGAGCCCCGCGGGCACGACCCCGGCCGGTCCTCTTTTCTCCAGCGCGGTCCCCGCCGTGGGCGACCCGGGCAGCACGCTCGTGCACGAGGCGAGGAGCGGGAGGGCGAGGAACAGCATCATCGGACGGCGCACGTCTTCGATCGTAGGTGTGACACGTCCGCCACAACGCGCGCCTTGGCTGCTCCGAGTGAGCGAGAATGCCCCCATGCCACAGCTCCGACTCGCCCTCGCCCAGGTCAACGCCTGTGTCGGCGACCTGGCGGGCAACACCGAACTTGTCGTCGAGTGGTCCCGCAAGGCCGTGGAGGCGGGCGCCCACCTCGCGGTCTTCCCCGAGATGGCGCTGACCGGGTACCCGGTCGAGGACCTGGCGCTGCGCGTGTCGTTCGCCGAGGCGTCCAAGGAGGCCCTGACCGCGCTCGCGGCCAGGCTGGACGACGCGGGGTGCGGTGAGCTGGCGGTGTTCGTCGGCTACCTCGACCGCGACGAGCGCGGCATGCGCAACGCCGCCGCCGTGCTGCACCGGGGCGAGGTGGTGGCCCGGCAGCACAAGCACCACCTGCCGAACTACGGCGTGTTCGACGAACGCCGGTACTTCACCCCCGGCGACACGCTCGACGTCGTGCGCGTGCACGGCGTCGAGGTCGGCATGGTGATCTGCGAGGACCTATGGCAGGACGGCGGGCCGATCGCCGCCCTGGGGGAGGCGGGCGTGGACCTCGTGGTCTCGCCGAACGCCTCGCCGTACGAGCGGAAGAAGGACGACGCGCGGCTGCCGCTCGTGGCCCGGCGCGCGGTCGAGGCGGGCGCGCCCCTCGCGTACGTGAACCTGATCGGCGGGCAGGACGAGCTGGTGTTCGACGGTGACACGATGGTGGTGTCCGCGGACGGCTCGCTGATCACCCGTGCGCCCCAGTTCGTGGAGCACCTGGTCGTGCTGGACCTCGACCTCCCCGGCGGCGCGCCCCGCACGGAAGGTGGTTACGGCGGGTTTATGGTCCACCGCCGATCCTTGTCCCATGACCCCCTCCCGGCCTACGACCCGCTACCCGTGCCGCAGCCCGCCGAACCGCTGTCCGACGAGGCCGAGGTGTGGCACGCGCTCGTCACCGGCCTGCGCGACTACGTCCACAAGAACGGCTTCCGCTCGGTCGTCCTCGGGCTGTCGGGCGGCATCGACTCGGCGGTGGTGGCCGCGCTGTCGGTGGACGCCCTCGGCGCCGACCACGTCTACGGCGTGTCCATGCCGTCGGTTTACTCGTCGGACCACTCGAAGTCCGACGCCTACGACCTCGCCCAGCGCACCGGCTGCCACTACTCGGAGCAGCCGATCGCGGACATGGTCGGCGTCTTCGTCGACCAGCTCGGGCTGACCGGGCTGGCGGAGGAGAACGTCCAGGCGCGGTGCCGCGGCGTCACGTTGATGGGGTTGTCGAACCAGCACGGTCACCTGGTGCTGGCCACCGGCAACAAGACCGAGCTGGCCGTCGGCTACTCGACCATCTACGGCGACGCGGTCGGCGGGTTCGCGCCGATCAAGGACGTGCTCAAGACGCTGGTGTGGGACCTGGCGCGGTGGCGCAACGCGCAGGCGGAGAAGCTGGGCGAGCTGCCGCCGATCCCGGAGAACTCGATCAGCAAGCCGCCGTCGGCCGAGCTGCGTCCCGGCCAAGTCGACGCCGACTCGCTGCCGGACTACGAGCTGCTCGACTCGGTGCTGGACGACTACGTGGAGGGCGACAAGGGCTACCGCGACCTCATCGCCATGGGGTTCTCGCACGAACTGGTCGACAAGGTGCTGCGCATGGTCGACAAGGCGGAGTACAAGCGCCGCCAGTACCCGCCGGGCACCAAGATCACGTTCAAGGCCTTCGGGCGCGACCGCAGGCTGCCCATCACCAGCGGCTGGCGCGAGGGCTGACCGGACCGGTCACGCGGTGGCGGCCGTGCCGGTGGGCGCGGTCGCCTTCGCGGTCTTCGGCGTGCGATCGGCGCCGACCGCGCCCGCGATGGCCATCGCGCCGAGGACGATCAGCACGATGGCGAGCAGCCAGGCCAGCGCGATCAGGCTCGCCACCGGCCAGACGAGCACCACGATCCCGCCGATCGCGGTGACGGCCCCGGAGAACACCGCCCAGCCGCTCCGGCCGAACCCGTGGAAGATCTCGGCCACCCCGCCGACCACCCAGGTCGCGCCGAGCAGCAGCGCCAGCACCGCGAGGGTCTGGAACGGCGCGCGCAGGCACAGGATGCCCGCGACCAGCGCCAACAACCCGGCCACCGCCAACAGCCACCGCTGTCGTCCCGTCTCGTCCGCGGTGAAGGAGGCGGCGAGCCAGAAGATCCCGGTGACGAGCATCTCCACCCCGAACAACACCGCCGCCGTCAGCAGCGTGAGGCCGGGCCAGAGCAGGACGGCCAGCCCGATCAACAACGTGATCACCCCAAAGGCGATCCACAACCCCCGCCCACGCCCGCCCTGCGCCTCCGCGCGCCGCCCCCGACCCTCGGCGTCCGCCTCAGCCCGTCGCCCCTGACCGCCGGTGTCCGCCTCAGCCCGTCGCCCCTGACCGCCGGTGTCCGCCTCAGCCCGTCGCCCCTGACCGCCGGTGTCCGCCTCAGCCCGTCGCCCCTGACCGC
>NZ_JBEOVG010000092.1:0-11293 GCF_040295345.1 Actinosynnema sp. NPDC002837 | reverse complement strand
CGGTGTCCGCCTCAGCACGCCGACCCTGACCAGCGGTGTTCGCCTCGGGATGCGTCATGCGGCCATGGTCCGTCCCCCAACCCCAACCCGCACCCGCCACCGCCCCACACCGACCTTTCGAGTGACCCCACCAACCCTCCGGTGACGCACCGCACCCCACGAACCCACCGCACCCCACGAACCCACCGCACCTCCCTCCCTCGCACACCTCTCGCCACCCTCCGCGCACATCTCTCGCCACACCTTCCAAGCGCACCCTCTCTTCACCCCTCCGGGCGCACTTGCCGCGCCCTCCGCCGTCCGCACCCTCCGCCCTCCGCCCCTCTGCGTGCGCCCGCCCGCCTCGGCCATCCGCCTCCGCCCGCGCGCCGCTCCTCCGGCCGCTCCTCCGCCGGCCCCTCCGGCCGCACCTTCTCGCGCCCCACCGCATCCCCCTCTCGGTGACGCGGCGCACATTCCATCTCCACCGTTGGAGTTAGCCGCAGAGTCGCCCTACCCTAATTCCAACGCCACAGTTGGATTCCTTTCGTCACCCCACGCGCCGAACCCGGACCTGGAGCTCGCGTTGGCCACCTCTCTCCCGAACCCCCACCCTCACCCCATGCGCCAGGGCCTCAAGCACCCCGACGGCCGCCCTCGCCGTCAAAACTGGTCCGTGACCCGATCACCCGTTGTGGTGACGGTCCTGGTGGCGGCCGTGATCCTGGCCGTGGGCCAGCTCTACCTGACCGTGCCGCTGCTGCCGGGCGTGGCCGAGCGCTACGGCATCACGCTCTCCACCGCGGCCTGGGTGGGCGGCGGCTTCGGCTTCGCGTTCGCCGCCGGCAACCTGCTCTTCGGCACCATCTCCGACCGCTACGACCGCCGCCACGTGATGGCTCTCGGCCTCGCCCTGAGCGCCGTGGCCAGCGCGATCGCAGGCGCCTCCACCGACTTCGCCCCACTGCTCGCGGCTCGCGCCGTCCAGGGCTTCCTCGCCGCCGCGATCCCGTCCGTGTCACTCGCCTACGTCGCCGAAGCCCTCCCACCGGCCCGCCGCGCGGTAGGCATCACCGCCGTCTCCGGCTCGTTCCTGCTGGCCGGCGTGATCGGCCAGGCCTACGCCCTCGGCGTCGACAAAGCGCTCGGCTGGCGCTGGGTCTTCTGGCTGCTGGCCCCGATGCTGCTGGCGGTAGCCGCCACCCTGACCCGGCTGCCGGAAATCCCCCGCCCAACCCCCACCGCCCTGGCCACCACGTTCACCCGCCTGGCCAACCTCCTCCGCCGCCCGGCGCTCCTGGTCGCCTACACCGGCGGAATCACCCTCCTGCTGACCTTCGTCGGCATGTACACGGCCCTGACCACCACCGTCGGCGACCGCTACGGCATCCACGACGCCGTCGACCTGCTCCTGCTCCGCCTCCCCGGCCTGCCGGGCATCGCACTGGGCCTCTTCGCCGGCCCATTGATCACGCGCTTCGGCGCCCACCGCGTCGCCCCGACCGCCTTCCTTACCGCCGCGGGCGGCCTGGCACTGGAAGCGGGCTCCACCACGCTCCCCGTGCTGCTCGTCGGCAGCGCGATCTTCGTCGCCGGCCTGGCCGTCACCATCCCGGCCCTGGTCACCCTGGTCGGCCGCGCCTCCGGCGAAGCGCGCGGCGCGGGCCTGGCGGGCTACGGCTTCCTGGTCGGCCTGGGCGGCGGCATCAGCCCGGTCCTCGTCACCGCCCTGGCCCCAGCCGGCTTCGCCGCCGTCTGCCTGACCCTCGCCGGCCTGCTCATCCTCGCGGCCACCACGCTGGTCCTGGGCCCCCGCCCAACTCCCAACCCCGCCACCGTCTAGCTCCGCGCCCCAACCCCGACTCCAACTCCCACCCTGATCCACATAACCCGGCCCGCCCACTACCCGCTTCCCTGATCGCCCGCCCCTTCCGGCCCTCCTGCTCCCGTTGCCGGCCGTGCCTTTCCGCTTGCGGGCCGTGTGTGGGGGCCGTGCTTGCGGGCCATGGGGGTGGTGCGTTGCCGCGGGGCCGGGTGGTGCGGCCGTCGTCTAGGGCTGGGCGGCGGTCGGGGCGGCGGAGTGGTCAGCCGCCGGGGTGGTCGAGCGTCGGGTAGCGGGTAGCGGGTAGCGGGTGGCGGGCGGTCGGGGGTGGTTTCGGCGGGTCCGCTGGTTTTCAACCGAGGTACGAGAACAGTGTTTCCGTACATTTTCGGGGCAGGTTCACCCGATCGTGTTTCTCGACCCCTCGGTCGAACCGAGCCTACCGCGAAGTCTTGACCTGCGCAGATGCCATTCGCCGAGCCGCCTCCACGACCGCTGCACGGCGGTGGGCCAGATCGACCTGCCCCGTCACCATCCGGGCCACTTGGGGCACCGCCAGCCACCACGACGACAGCGACATGATCAAGAACACCAGGTCGGCGGCCGCCGGCGACGCGAACATCACCCCGTCCGCCTGAGCCGACCGGAAAGCCTCGACCTTCCGCCGGTAGTGCGCCGCCCGCCCCTCCTCGTCGGGCACCGCCCCGTCCCCGTACGCCAACGCCTCCCACTGCAACAACCGCACCAGATGCGGATTCGCCACGTGGTAGTCGAAGCACCGCCCGGCGTACTCACCCACATCCCGCAACGACTCCGCGTCGAACGGCACGGCCGCCGCGATCTTCGCCAACTCGTCCGACAACACCGAGTGGAACAGCTGTTCCTTGTCGCCGAAGTAGTTGTACAACCGCTCCTTGTTCACCCCGGCCCGCGCCGCGATCCGCTCCACCCGAGTGCCCGCCAACCCGTGCGCGGCGAACTCGACGACCGCCGCCTCCTTCAGGCGCCGACGTGTCTCCTCGGTGTTCCAAGCCACCCCGCGATGGTATCCAACCGAACCGTTGAAGCCGGAAACCCGAAACTCAACGACCCGCACGGGGCAGCAGCAGCGACACCACCGCCCCGACACCGCAGATTACCGCCGTGATCCAGAAGATCTCGTGGTACTCCGTCAGCAACGCCGCCGTCAGCGCCTCCCGGTAAGCCGCCGCCTTCTCGGCGAACTCCTCCGGCGACATCCCGAACGGCAGCGGCGTGTCCAGGTCCGCCGTCAGCTCGCGGAACCGGTGCAGGCCCCACGCCGACAACCCGGCCACCCCGACCAGCATCCCGGTCATCCGCGCCACCACCACCGCGGCCGACGCCACACCGTGCTGCGCGGACGGCACGACCCGCAGCACCGCCGCCGACACCGGCGCGATCACCAAACCCAACCCGAACCCGGCCACCGCCAGGTCCCGCCCCACCACGAACGACGACACCGAAGCCGGCCACTGGGCGATCAGCACGTACGCGCCCGAAGCCACCGCCAACCCGACGAACGACACCCACCGGTCACCCAACGGGGTGCGCGCCGCCAACCACCCGCCGACCAACGCGCCCACCGGCAACGCGATCAGGAACCGCGCCAACATCCCCGCCGCCGCGGCCGAGTCACGCCCCAGCACGGTCTGCGCGAACAGCTCCACGTCCACCAACGTCACCATCAACGCCGCACCGGCCGCCAACGACACACCCAGCGACGCCAGGAACGGCCGCATGGCCACCCCCGCCGGATCCAGCAGCCGCACCGACGACCGCCGCTCCCACAGCACGAACCCGACGAACACCACCGCGGCCCCACCCAGCGCCGGCCATCCCCACGACGGCAGCACCGACCGCGACGGATCGGGGTTGTACAGCCCCACGACCAGCAACGACAACGCCAACGCCAACAAGCCGCCGCCGACGAAGTCGATCCGCACCGACGACCGGACCGACCGCGGCACGGTCACCTGCACGACCGCCATCGCGACCGCCGCCAACGGCAGGTTCACCCAGAACACCCACCGCCAGCTCTGCGGCTCCACCGACTCGAAGAACGACCACGCGTTGAACAACGACGCCAACCCGACGCCGTACAGCGTGCCGAGCACACTGCCCAACTCCTGCGCCGCGCCCACCACACCCAACGCCGACGCACGCCGTTCGGCCGCCCACAGGTCCGCGACCAGCGCCATCGTCACCGGCAGCAACGCCCCACCGGCCAGCCCCTGCACCACCCGCCCGGCCACCAGCAGCGGCAGGTCGCCCGCCAACGCGGTCACCGCCGAGCCGACCGCGAACCCGACCAGGCACAGGTGCAGCACCAACCGCCGCCCGAACCGGTCCGACAACTGCCCGAGCAACGGCATCCCGGCGACGTACCCGAGCAGGTACCCGGTCACCACGGGCGTCGCGCGTTCCAGGTGGTT
This sequence comes from Actinosynnema sp. NPDC002837, assembly GCF_040295345.1. Lineage (NCBI taxonomy): Bacteria > Bacillati > Actinomycetota > Actinomycetes > Pseudonocardiales > Pseudonocardiaceae > Actinosynnema > Actinosynnema sp. NPDC002837. The sequence continues at coordinate 7,039 of NZ_JBEOVG010000092.1, read as the reverse complement.
CACCGGGATGCCCAGGTCACGCACCATGTCCACGAGCACGCCGACGACCACGTACGCGTCGAGCGCGCCCAGCAGCACCGCCGCCGCGCCCGCGCCGATCGCCAGCCGCCGAGCCCTGACCGCGCCCACCGCACCCACCCCGGAACCCACCGCCGAACTCACGCGGGCGGCGAAACGGTGACGGGCTTGTTGAAGTCGGACAGCTCGATCGTCACCTTCGCGCCGCTCGGCAGCGTGAACAGCGCCTTGCGCAGCTTCTCGTCCTGCACCGAGAACGTCGACGCGACGTCCGCGTCGATCCCCGGCACCAGCCCGGCGACCACGTCACGCGGCACGGTCGCCTCGACCACCGCCACGCCGTCGTCGTTCGACACCGTCTTCGCGTCACGCGCGTCGGCCAGCACGCGGGCCACGCCCCGGTCCGGGTCCAGGATCGCGGTCGGGTCGTACACCTGGCCCGCCAGCGCCGCGGGCAGCTTGGTGAACCCGCCCGTCGGACCCTTGAAGTGCAGGTCCTGCCCGACCAGCACGTACTCGACCTCGATCAGCTGGCCGAACTGCTCGACCTTCGCCCGCCCCTGCGACTCGCCCTCGGCGTTCAGGTCGCCCTCGGCGTCCTTCACGGTCACGCCCGGCAGCTCGCCGTCGACCTTGATCGTGAAGTGGGTGCTGGTCACGGACTTCATCCCGGCGGACGCCTTGGCCAGCAGGTCCGGCCCGTCGGGCAGGGCCCCGGCGCCACCGGAGGACGTGCAGCCCGCCACGACGGCGAGCACGAGCGACCCGATCAGGGCGCGACGAGGGAGCATGGGGTGAATCGTAGATCGAGCCGTCCCGGGGCACCGCGAAACACCACGGCAAGTCCCTGACCTGCGCAATCCTCTCGGGGCGGCAAACGGCCCAGTGCGTTCGGCCGAGTCGGCAACGCACGGTTAACCGTCCTTACCTAGGCTTCGGGACATGAACCGCCAGCAGGAGTTCGTGCTCCGCACCCTCGAGGAACGCGACATCCGGTTCGTCCGGCTCTGGTTCACCGACGTCCTGGGCTTCCTCAAGTCGGTGGCGATCGCTCCCGCGGAGCTCGAAGGCGCCTTCAGCGAGGGCATCGGCTTCGACGGCTCCGCCATCGAGGGCTTCGCCCGCGTGTACGAGTCCGACATGGTGGCCAAGCCGGACCCGTCGACGTTCCAGGTGCTGCCCTGGCAGACGCCAGACAAGAGCCACTACTCGGCGCGGATGTTCTGCGACATCGCCATGCCGGACGGCTCCCCGTCGTGGGCGGACCCGCGGCACGTGCTGCGCCGCACCCTGGCCAAGGCCAGCGAGGCGGGCTTCACCTGCTACGTGCACCCGGAGATGGAGTTCTTCCTGCTCAAGGGCCTGCCGGACGACGGCAGCGAGCCCGCCCCGGCGGACAACGGCGGCTTCTTCGACCAGACCAGCCACGAGACCGCCACCCACTTCCGCCGCCACGCCATCGAGGCGCTGGAGGCGATGGGCATCTCGGTCGAGTTCAGCCACCACGAGGGCGCGCCCGGCCAGCAGGAGATCGACCTCCGCTACGCCGACGCGCTGACCATGGCCGACAACGTGATGACGTTCCGGTACGTGATCAAGGAAGTCGCGATCACGCAGGGCGTGCGGGCCTCGTTCATGCCCAAGCCGTTCACCGACCAGCCCGGCAGCGGCATGCACACGCACGTCAGCCTGTTCGAGGGCGACCGCAACGCGTTCTACGACGCCGAGGACCCGTACCAGCTGTCCGACACCGGCAAGATGTTCGTCGCCGGCCTGCTCAAGCACGCCCGCGAGATCTCCGGCGTGACCAACCAGTGGGTGAACTCCTACAAGCGGCTGATCGTGGGCGGCGAGGCGCCGACGGCGGTGTGCTGGGGCCACGCGAACCGGTCCGCGCTGGTCCGCGTGCCGATGTACTCGCCCGGCAAGTCGTCGTCGCGCCGGGTGGAGATCCGCTCGCTCGACTCCGCCTGCAACCCGTACCTGGCCTACGCGGTGATACTGGCGGCCGGGCTCAAGGGCATCGAGAAGGGCTACGAGCTGCCGCCGCCCGCCGAGGACGACGTGTGGTCGCTGACCGACCGCGAACGGCGCGCCGCCGGGTACGACAACCTGCCGCAGAACCTCGGCGAGGCGTTGACCGAGATGGAGAACTCCGAACTGCTCCCCGAAGCGCTGGGCGAGCACGTGTACGACTTCTTCCTGCGCAACAAGCGCACCGAGTGGGACGCGTATCGGCGCAGCGTCACGCCGTACGAGTTGCGCACCCTGTTGCCGGTCCTGTGAGGGAGACACCCGTGCGGGTGGTCCACACCGGGCACTCGGAGAAGCTAGGTTTGCAGACCGTGACCGAGGTGCCCGCGCGTCCGGAATCCCGTCCCACGTTCATCGCCTGCACGGTGGCGACCGCCGCCGAACTGCCCGCGGTGAAGGTGCTGTCCAGCTCTTTCCTGGCCAACCACCCGCAGGCCAGGTTCATGGCGCTGGTGGTCGACGCCCTGCCGGAGAACTCCGGTCCGGGCCTCGTCACCCCCGCCGACCTGGGGATGAGCCAGGACGAGCTGGCCGAGCTGGCCACCGGCTGCACGGCGTCGCAGCTGTGCGGCGTGCTGCGGCCCAAGCTGCTGGAACAGCTGCTCGGCCAGGGCGTGCCCGTGCTCTACCTGGACCCGTGGGTGCAGGTGCTCCACCCGCTCACGGACCTGGTCGAGGCCGCCGTGCGCCGCGGCCCGCTGGTCCTGGTGCCGCGGGCGCTGCGGCCGCTGCCGGACGACGGCCTGCGCCCGACACCCACCGAGCTCATCGAAACCGGCGTCTTCGACCCGGGATTCCTGCTGGTCGCACCGGGCGCCGAGCCGTTCCTGCGGTCGCTCGGCGAGCAGCTGCGCCGCACTCCGGACGCCACCAAGGCCGTGCTCGACATGGCTCCCGCGCTGGTCAACCTGCACGTCCTGCGTGACGCGACGGTCGGCCTGTCGGTGTGGAACGCCTCGCAACGAGACCTCCACCGCCGCCCGGACGGCACGTTGACGACGATCGGCGAGCCGGTCCGCAGCGTCCACTTCGCCGGCTTCGACCCCCACCGCCCTTGGCTGCTGTCCGCCGCCTTCGCCGACCGCCCCCGGGTCCTGCTCTCGGAGCACCCGCACCTGGCGGAGCTCTGCACGGCGTACCGGGCGGAACTGGTGCGCAAGGGCCATTCACCGCAGAGGGTCCGCTACGGCTTCGGCCAACTGCCGGACGGCACCCAGATCCCGGACGAACTGCGCGCGGACTACCGCGAAGCCGCCCGCACCCACCCGGGCTCGGCCTTCAGCCCAGGCACCACGGCCGCCGCCGAACGGGCCGCCGAGCAGGCCACCGACACCCCACCCCCGGCCACCACGCCGACCGTGAACGGCACCCACCCGCCCACGGCGCCCGCGAACCTGATCCACCAGCCGGATCCGGCCGCCGCGGAAGCGCTCGCCGATCACGAAGCACCCACACCTGCCCAGCCCGAGCCGGAAACCGCCGAGCGGGAAACCACCGAGCCGGAATCGACCACCGCCGAGCCCGCCGACTCCGCACCGGCCGCTGAAGACGAGCCCGCCGCCGAGGGTGCCGAGCCGGCCGACCCTGCCGCCGACCGCGCCGAGCTTGCCGGCGACAGCGCCGGCCATCCTGCACCATCCGCCGAAGCCGAAGCCGAAGCCGAAGCCGAAGCCGAAGCCGAAGCCGAGCCGACCGCCGACCTCACCGCGTCCGGGCCCGCATCCGCATCCGCGTCCGCCGAGATCGAGCCGGGCATCACCGCTTCAGCACCCGAAACCCCTGAGCCCGCCGCCGACCAGCCCCACCCGGCCGCCGAGCCCTCCGCACCCCTCCCCAGCTCCGGCACCGACCCGGCTATCCCGTCACCGGCTGTCGAATCACCGGTCGCTGCAGCCCCGGTCGCTGCAACCCCGGCCCTCGCATCACCGTCCACCCGCCGCACGCCACCCCCGGCCTTCGGTCCGGACGGCGGGGCGGCGTTCGTGGCCTGGGCGAGCGAGTCGGTGCCCGGCCTACCCGGCAGCACGCGCTGGGCCGTCGCGCTCTGGCGTTCCGACCAGGCCCTCCGCACCCAGTTCCCCGACCCGTTCGGCGAGGACGGCCCGGCGTTCCGCGACTGGTGCGCGACCGTCGGCGTGGCCGCGGGCCGCTTGCCGGTGGCCGCCGTGCCGCGGCCCCGCGCCGAAGGACCCGTGCTGCACGACCAGCTCGGCGTCTCCGTCCTCGGCTCCGGCCCGATCGCCGAGCTCGTCCACGCCGCCGCCCGCGCGTCCGGCCTCCCGACCTCGACCGACGCCGGCTACCCGGTCGTGATCCGCGTCGGCGCCACCGAACGCGTGCCGGACAGCCGCTTCGTCGTCGACTACCTCCTCGACGACGACCAGCCGACCGACGCGGCCGAACTCTGGGTCCCCTCCGAGACGACCCGCGCCACCCTCGAACGCCAGGGCGGCCCGACCGTCCGCGTCCTCCCGCTCCCCGTCCCGGAAGCCGAGGACCAAGCCCTCGAAGCACACGATGGGGTGATCTTCGGCGCTCTCGCCGATCACGCCCTCGACCGCGCGGGCAACGTGCTGGGCGCCGTCTCCGCGTTCCTCTCCGCCTTCCCCGACCGCAACGACGTGACGCTGCGCATCGAGGTCGGCAACGCGCACGCGCACCCAGAGGCCGCCGAACGGCTGCGCCTGGCCACCGCCGCGGACCCGCGCATCGAGCTGGTCGACACCCTCGGCGCCGTCGACTGCCTCGTCCACCTGCACCGGGGCGGCGCGTGCGACCGGATCGCGCACACCCTCGCCGAGCACGCCGCCCGCGCCACGCCGATCCTGACCTCCGACCACGGCGCGGTCGCCGAGCTGTTCGACAAGAACGCGGTGATCTTCGTGCCGTGCCGCCAGGGCGTCGAACCCGACGTCCAGGCCGCCGCCAAGCTCATGCGCGCCCTCGCCGAAGACCTGCCGACGGCCGTCGCGATCGGCCTCAAGGGACGCGACCACGTCCGCGCCACCCGTGACGTCGCCAAGGTCGGCGAGATCCTGCGCGAACGCGTCGAGCACGCCTACCGCGGCTGGCGCGCCCGCCGGGCCAAGCCCGCGCCGACCGTCGACCCGCTCAAGGCGCTGCACTCGGCGAAGCACGCCCTGCTGCGCCAACCCGACGTCGGCACGGCCAGCCGCACGCCCATGGCGCCGCAGCTGCGCAAGATGGTCCTGCGCGTCCTCGACCACTACGACAACCACATGCGCGACGTGCTCACGTCCCTGGTCGACGGGGTCGAGCGCACGGTCTCCGAGCTGGTCCGCCGCCAGGACGACATCTCCGGCGGCGTCGGCCTGAGCGAGCTGGAGGTGCTGCGCGCCGAGCTGGAACAGCACGCCGAGCACCAGGGCCACCTCGCCGACCAGCTCGTGGGCGTCGACGACGCCGTCGTCCGGGTCCGCGCGGACATGGCCGGCCAGGGACGGCGGGTGCGCGAGATCGAGGACGCGGTGGTCGCCGAGGCCGCCAAGCGCGCCAAGCAGGGCGACGCCCTGGCCCAGCGCATCGACAAGCTCGCCGTCGCGCTCGAACGCACCCTCGACCGGATCGACTCGCTGGAGTCCAAGGTCGTGGACGTGCTGCGCGACCGCGACACCAAGCTCGACGTCGGCCTGCGCGCCGCGAACCAGGCCCAGCAGACCGCCGACGCCCTGCGCCGCGTCGTCGTGCGCGAGCACGAACGGCACAGCGACTCCGTGCCGCGCAGCTCGCTCGTGCTGACCGACGTCGGCCTGCTGCGGCTGCCGTCGGACGACGCGTTCATGCTGCCGATGCTGTCCAGCAACGGGGTGTGGGAGAGCGACCTGTCCGAGCTGATCGACGCGGTCGTCGAGCCGGACGGGATCTTCCTCGACGTCGGCGCGTACATCGGGTACCAGACCGTGCGCATGCTCAGCCGGTTCGGCACGGGCGGCGCGGTGGTCGCGGTCGAGCCGTGCGAGTCGTCGCGGGCGCTGCTGCGGCACAACGTCGACGTCAACTTGCCCGAACGGGTGGCGCAGCAGCTCGTCCTGGTCGACGCCGCCGCGTGGGAGAGCACCGGCGAGCTGGCCACCCAACCGTCGTTGACGGGCGGGGTGTCGGTGGCGCCGCTGCCGGAGGGCGCCGGTGACGACGTGCCGCGGGTGCGTGCGGCCAGGCTCGACAAGGAGCTGGAGGCCGTGCCGTTGTTGCAGGGCCGCAAGCTGTCCGTCGTCCGGGTCGACGCGCCCGGTCGCGGTCATCGCGCGCTGGCCGGACTGGTGCGCCTGCTGCGCCGGGATCGCCCGCACGTGTTCCTGGACTTCTCCGCCACGGCGACGGCGGGTTTCGGCGACGATCCGGTCACGGTCTTGAAGGAGTTCCGGATCTGGGGCTACGACCTGGTGCCCGTGCCGACCCGCGAACCGGCCACGCCGGAGCAGATCGTCACCGCGATGGAGGGCATGCGGTCCATCTCGCTCTGGCTGCGACCCCGTCCGGTGGCGCCCAAAGGACCGGGTCCACAGGTGGCCATGCCGGCGCGCACCGCTCCAGCAGGCCGCTGACCAGGCGATTTGACACCGGCGAAGGTCATGAGTAACTTTTACCGAGTCGCCAGCAAGAACCTCGGAACGAGCGGTTGACACCGCGAATCGGGCCGAGTAGACTACTGCGGCGTCAAGCTCCCAGAAACGAATAAGCAGCACAGCGTGCTGCCTCCGCTCTGGAAACTGATACAAATTGAATGCTAAGCGAGTTTGTCGCGGAGCCGAGAAGCCGAAACCGGCCGATTTGACACCGCGAAAACGAACGAGCTAAGGTTCAACCACAGCAAGCGAAACACCGGAAACACAAAGCCCCGGAATGAACCGCGGTAAGACGCGGGACGTGATGGTGAGCGCGTGTTCTTTGAGAACTCAACAGCGTGCCGAATAGCCAGTAAATTTATGAACCTCGTCAAGAGGTTTCCTTTGAGATTGTTACTGGA